>JBKPML010000073.1:0-5939 GCA_046732135.1 Actinomycetota bacterium | reverse complement strand
CGACAGCACTGGCGAAGGTAAGCGCCCGGGACAGGTCTGCCACAGTACGAGCCAGATTCGTGAGCCTTATCCCATCAATGCACGTGATCTCCGACTCGTCGATCGGCGCAGCGTGCACGTTCGTGAAGGGACGAGCCTTACCACCCGGGCGCTCATTTGCGGGTGACCTGCACCCGGTCAAGTCGGGTGGCGAAGAGCGCAAGGCCTTGGAGCGCGGCAGCTGATGCCTGGCTGACGACAGCATCCCTAGCCAGATAGGGAACCGTAGCGTGAATGAGCCGACGCTGGCCGCGTCCGACAAATCGCCGACCGCACGACCGTAGGCGCCCCGCCTTATGCGGTCGAACTGACCGCTCTTGGTGAGTTGTGCGACTTCGGCGTAGGTATAGCCGTCTTCAAGCAGTTCCCGAGTAAGACGAACGCCGAACACCAGTCCACCTGAGCACCGATCTAGCCCACCGACTGGGGTCCGGGAATCTGTGGACAGTGTGAACCGTGCCTGCCGCTCCTGTGGACGGCTTGCTAGCTGCCCAACCTTGAAGGGTGGGCGGCGGGAGAAAGGAAGCCCTACTTCGTGAGGCCGGTTTGCACTCGATCGACTGCCGAGGTGACTGCCTTCAAGGAGGCTGTGACGATGTTGGCGTCCATGCCCACTCCCCACGCGACGACGCCGTCCTCGCCCGAGCCCACTTCGCATTCCACGTACGCAGCGGCAAGCGCGTCTCCGCCGGCCGATAGGGCATGCTCGGAGTAATCCAGGACGCGGACCGGGAAGCCCAGCGCTGAAATGGCGTCGACATAGGCCGAGACCGGTCCGTTGCCCTCACCAGTGATCTCACGCCGCTCGCCGTGAATCCGTATGGTCGCGGTCACTGAGGCCGTCCCACCGTCACCAGTAGCACTAATCACGCTCAGCAGCTCGAGGGGCGTACCCCGGCCCAAATACTCGGTAGAGAAGATCGTCCAGAGTTCAGCTGGACTGACTTCGCCGCCGTTGGCATCGGTCCGGGCCTGCACCACTTGGGAGAACTCGATCTGCAGCCGACGCGGCAGGTCGAGGTTGTGCTCGGACTTCATGATGTAGGCGACGCCGCCCTTGCCGGATTGGGAATTGACCCGGATCACGGCCTCGTACGTGCGGCCGACATCGAAGGGGTCGATGGGTAGGTAGGGCGCCTCCCACGCGATTTCTCGAACGCTAATGCCCTGCTCTTTGGCCCGCTGGTCGAGGTCCTCCAAGCCCTTCTTGATCGCATCCTGGTGGCTGCCGGAAAAGGCCGTATAGACCAGGTCGCCCGCGTACGGATGGCGCGGGTGGACCGGCAAGTTGGTGCAGTACTCCACCGTTCGACGGATCTCGTCGATTTCGGAGAAGTTGATCTTGGGATCTATTCCTTGTGAGAACAGATTCATGCCCAAGGTGACTAGATCAACGTTGCCGGTCCGCTCGCCATGGCCGAACAAACAGCCTTCGACACGATCAGCGCCAGCCATCAGCGCCAGCTCGGTCGCCGCCACCGCGGTGCCGCGATCATTGTGGGGATGCAGCGAGATGGCGACGTTCTCGCGATTGTGTACGTGACGCGAGAACCACTCGATCAGATCCGCGTAGGTGTTGGGTGTGGACATCTCCACCGTGGCTGGAAGATTCAAGATGATCTCTCGACCAGCCGATGGTTGCCAGACGTCCATCACCGCGTTGCAGACCTCGACCGCGAACTCCGGTTCGGTCCCAGTGAAGATCTCCGGCGAGTATTGGTAGCCGAATTCGGTGTCGCCGAGGTATTGCTCCCCATACTTCATCACCAGTTCGGTGCCGCGGGTCGCCAGCGCCATGCACTCCGCCCGGTCCACCCGGAATACCACTCGGCGGAAGAGCGGCGCGGTGGCGTTGTACATGTGGATGGTTGCCGTCTTGGCACCGACCAATGACTCGGCCGTCCGCTCGATCAGGTCTTCCCGGGCTTGCGTCAGCACCGAGACAGTGACGTCATCGGGGATCCGATCCCCTTCTATCAGCTGCCGGACAAAGTCGAAGTCGGTCTGGCTTGCCGATGGGAAGCCAATCTCGATCTCTTTGTAACCCATCCTGACCAGCAGCTCGAACATTTTGTGCTTGCGAGCCGTGGTCATCGGGTCGATCAGGGCCTGGTTGCCGTCGCGCAGGTCGGTACTCAGCCAGCGCGGGGCAGAGGTGATCCGCTTGGTTGGCCAGGTGCGGTCCGGTATGTCGACGGGGGTGTAGGCGCGGTAGCGCCCGTACGGCATGGGGCTGGGTTGTTGCACAGGTACCGATTGCACCCGGGTGCCGAACTCATTCCGCGCAGCGGCTTCCTTCACGCGGCGCCCTGAGCTTGTCGAAGGGCTGGTATTGGAGTTGGTCATCTATTTCCTCGCTGCTGCAGTCGTTTGGGCCAGAACGCACGCGGCCTCCGCAGCGAGGATGCCGGCCCTTAGAAGGCCTCGCTGCGGCAGCGAAGGAGGAGCAGCCCGTACGAGCGCTCAGCTTCCGTGGTGACCATGCGGGCCACTGTAGCGGACCTGCAACTGGCAGGCCAATTTCAGTGCCGCACTGGCCGAAAAAGGCGTGGCGCGACTATGGGGGCGCACGGCAGGCTGGGAGGATGCCATTCGTACGCGTCCAACCCGGTGATGCCGAGGCGATCCAGGCACTCACGGATCTCTACAACGCGGCGCGCCCGGTGGACGACCCGGACAGCCCGCCGGCGGTTGCCGAGCTGATTGCTGCGGATGTCGAGTTCGGCTGGGACATGCACCCGGCTGTCTATTACCTCTATACGCCTTCCGGGGGCGACAGCCCGATCGGCGCGTTGGCGACTGAGATGCCGATCCACGACAACCTTCAGGTCGTCTGGGCTGAGATCACAGTGCATCCCGATCATCGGCGGCGAGGACACGGCACAGTGATCATGAATGAGGTGCTTCGTCTGGCGAAGGAGGCCGGACGAACGATCATCTGGGTCGGCACAGCCGCCGACGACCTCGGGGCCATCGGATTCGCCGAGAAGTTCGGATTTCGGTACGCCAGCCATGACGCCCGGCGCCGCCAACAGCTGGCAGATGTTGATCAAGGAGAAATCAGTCGACTCTACGACGAGGCCCGCGAAGCGGCCCGTGACTACCGCCTAGAACGGTTGACAACGCCCGTATCAGACGAGGTGCTCGCCGAACTGGTCGAAGTGACAGCGGCAATCAATGATGCACCCACCGGTGACTTGACCTGGGAAGAGGAGGTCTTCAACGTCGACCGCCTGCGTGACCTCGAGACAGCACGGTTGAAGCGGGGCGACACCATGTATCGCGTAGTGGCCCGGCACAAGGAGACGCGCGAGGCCGGTGGCCATACCTGGGTGTCGTGGAATCCGCTGCAGCCGACACTTGCCGGCCAGGGCGACACTGCCGTGGCCCGCGGTCATCGCGGGCATCGGCTGGGCCTATTGCTCAAGATCGACATGATGCGATGGCTGGCCCAGGAGCACCCAGAGGTAGAGACGATTGAGACCTGGAACAACGCCGACAATTCGTACATGATCAAGGTCAATGAGGCGATCGGCTATCGGCTTTCTCGAGTCTTCAACATGCACGAGTTAAAGCTGTGACGATTGATCCCTTAGAACCCGAGGCGGTTGAGGTGTTTGGGATCGCGCTGCCACTCCTTCAGCACCTTGACTCGCAGGTCGAGATAGACCGGCGTCGCCAGCAGCGCCTCAATCTGGCGACGGGCCGTCGCGCCGATATCACGTAGTCGAGAGCCGCGGTGTCCGATGAGGATGCCCTTCTGCGAGTCACGTTCGACGATCAAGGAGGCGTATACGTCAAGCAGCGGCTTGTCCTTCGGGCGATCGGGCCTCGTGCCCATCTCGTCAACTGTCACGGTGATCGAATGTGGCAGCTCGTCCCGAACGCCTTCGAGAGCGGCTTCCCTGATCAACTCCGCCACCATTGTCTCCTCCGGCTCGTCGGTCAATTCGCCTTCGGGATAGAGCTGCGGGCCGTCCGGCAGCAGGCCGGCCAGCACGTCTGAGATGACGCCAAGTTGATCACCCGTGACCGCCGACACCGGGACGATGTGCGCCCAGCTGATGCCATGCTTTGCTTCCAGGGCGGCGATGCCGAGAAGATGCTCGGCCATGGCCGCGGATGAGGCCAGATCCGATTTCGTGGCGATCGCGACGAGAGCCGGCCGCTTCGGCAGCGCCGCGATCTCGCCCACCAGGTAGTTGTCGCCTGGCCCGATCCGCTCGTCCGCCGGAAGGCAGACGCCGATCACATCGACCTCGCTCCAGGTCGTGCGGACTAGATCATTGAGCCGTTCGCCCAACAAGGTCCGCGGCCGGTGCAGGCCTGGGGTATCAATCAGGATCAACTGCGCATTGGGACGCGTGACGATTCCCCGGATAGCGTGGCGCGTGGTTTGCGGCTTCGGCGAAGCGATGGCGATCTTGGTGCCGACCAACGCATTGGTCAGCGTCGACTTGCCCGCATTGGGCCGCCCCACAAAGCAAGCAAACCCGGAGCGGTGTGAGATGCGGTCTGAGGTCGAAGGCCCCCCGGCGACAGCCTCAGCCCGAGAGGTTTCGTTCACGCTTCGACCAGGCCGCGGACCGAGCCCGATGCCTCGACCGACCAGACCACCACCCGTTCGCCCGGCAGGTCGTTGATCAGCGCAAGATCGTTCTCGCTCGGACCACCTTCGCCAGCAAGTGCGACCGCCTCCAGGCCGGAAGCACCTGATGACACGGCCATGGCGACGGCGACCGCCACTGCGGAGAGCCGCAGGTGTTCAAGGTCAACATTCGAACCGGTGTACGTGCGGCCATCCGTGTCCCGAACGCATGCGGCTTCCCTATGTTGTGAACGAGCCAGCGTCGCCTTGGCGAGTGCGATGATCTTTAGATCCTCAGGATCCCTGGGTTGGATTGAATTCGTCATGAAGCTCGCAGGGCGGGATCCGACACCAATCGAGTGGCTGCTTCGGCGCGCCGCGCCTCATCGGATGCTTCGCTGTCGATCTTGCAGACAATGACTGTACCGATCCGGTTGCGACGCCCGGTGGACCGTTCAGCGACCATCTCTAGGCCCGCATACTTCACGACCGAACCTGCGATCGGTACCTTGTTCAGTTGCTTGGCCATCAGCCCGCCGACTGTTTCCACATCCTCCTCGTCCAGCTTGAGGCCGAAGAGCTCCCCCAGCTCGTCAATCGGCAGCCGCGAGCTGACCCGATAACGGCCGTCACCGAGCTCCGTGATGTCGACGGTCTCCTCGTCATACTCGTCGGTGATCTCGCCGACGATCTCCTCCAAAATATCCTCGATCGTTGCCATGCCGGCTGTCCCGCCGAATTCGTCAACGACGATCACCAGGTGGACGCGCTTGAGCTGCATCTCTCGCAGCAGTTCGTCGACCGGCTTGGAGTCCGGACAGAAGATCGGCTCGCGCATCATGGAGCTTGCTCGCTCCGTCCGCTCGGCATCGGGCGAGTCGTATACGCGCTTGATCACGTCCTTGAGATACAAGATTCCGACGACGTCATCCAGGCTCTCACCAACGACCGGGATCCGACTGAAACCGGATCGCAGCGCCAATGACACCGCTTGACGGAGCGTCTTGTACTGCTCGATGAAGACCATATCGGTACGTGGGACCATGACCTCCCGCACGATGGTGTCACCGAGGTCGAACACGGAGTGGATCATCCGTCGCTCGCCGGACTCGATCACGTCGCGCGCCTCAGCCAGGTCAACCAGCTCTCGGAGCTCTGCCTCAGTCGCGAATGGTCCGTCGGTGAAACCCTTGCCGGGGGTCAGGGCGTTGCCGATCATGATTAGCAGCTTGGGGAAAGGCCCGAGTACCGTCGTTATCGCGACTAGGGGTCTTGCGGCCGCACACGCGACTCGATCGGCGTGCTGACGACC
>JBKPML010000072.1:0-9914 GCA_046732135.1 Actinomycetota bacterium | reverse complement strand
CCTCTCGGCGGCGACCCTTGCTGGTCGGATGGCCGCCCTGGCCTCACGAGTAGCGGGGCGAGGGTCCGGCGTGTCTATTCGCGGGCGGGTGATCTTGCAACTGGACCCCGATGCGCTGGCCAAATTGCTGGCCGACAAGCGAATAGCCCTCGTTTCGGGAACGAACGGCAAGACGACGACCACACACTTCCTCGCCGCCGCCGTACGGGCGTCGCTAGGTCGCTCCGCCAATCGGCTGGTGCACAATGCCGACGGAGCCAATCTGCATTCCGGCATCGCGTCGGCGCTGTCTGAAAATCCCGACGCCGACATCGCGATCCTGGAATCGGACGAGCGGGTGGTAGCCGATTTGATCCGGCTGGGAAAGCCTGACGTCCTCGTTTTGCTCAACTTCAGTCGTGATCAACTTGACCGCCACCACGAGATCAAGTCGCTCGGCCGCAGGTGGCGCGACGCCCTCGCCGAGGCCGGGGAAGACGGTCCGATCGTGGTGGCGAACGCCGATGAACCGCTTATCGTCTGGGCGGCTCAGACGGCGCGCGAGGTCGTCTGGGTTGATACGGCGACCGCCTGGACTCAGGACGCATCGCTCTGCCCTGCTTGCGGTGCGAATCTGGCTCGATATCAGCCAGCCAATGCACCGTACTTGGATGACTGGCCGAGCGCATCCCAGACCGGCTGGTATTGCACCGGTTGTGATCTTGCTCAGCCGAAGGGTGACTACGTCGTCCAGGGCCGCAAGATTCTCGACCGGAACGCGCAGCTGTGGGATCCCAGACTCAACATTCCTGGAGCGTTCAACATCAGCAACGCCGCGTGCGCGCTGGCCGCCGCAGAGCTCATGGGCGTCGACCCTGGAACGGCATTCTCCGCCATGCGGCGGGTCACTTCCCCCGCCGGGCGCTTCGCGAACGCCACAATCAGCGGCACCACCGTGCGGCTGCTGCTGGCCAAGAATCCCGCCGGCTGGGCGGAGGCCTTGCCGCTGGCTCAGACGCCCACGGTCGTTCTGGCGATTGATTCGGCGGCGGCCGACGGGCGCGATGTGTCTTGGCTCTGGGACGTAGAGTACGAGCGGTTGGCTGGTCGTACGGTGATCGCCACCGGACCTCGAGCGCAAGATCTCGCCGTGCGTTTGAGCTACGCGGAGGTCCAGCACCGCTGCATTCCTGATCTTGCCACGGCGCTGGCCGGTCACGCGGAACCGGTGGATGTGATCGCCACGTATACCCCGTTTCAGCGGCTTCGCAAGATGGGCGGGGTATGACGATCAGTCATCGCGGACTCGGCCAACGTGTCGAGATCGTGCTGGTTTTCCAATCGCTGCTCGGCATCTACGGCGATCGGGGCAATGCAACCGTGCTCGTCAAGAGATTGGGCTGGCGGGGCTTCGACCCCGTACTCAGCATCGTTGAGCCCGGCGATCCAATCCCGGAAACCGGCCAGATCTATCTGCTGGGTGGTGGCGAAGATGCGGCGCAGGTATCGGCCGTACGGGCCTTGCAGTCTGACGGCGGCTTGCACCGTGCGGTCCAGCGCGGGGCTGCGATTTTTGCCGTCTGCGCCGGCTACCAGATCATCGGCAAGTCCTTCACGGTTGGTGAGAACGACGACGTGATCGAGGGGTTGGGACTATTGGATGTCACCACCACACGGGGACCGGTTCGGGCAGTCGGCGAGATCCTCAGCCGGTGGGACGATCATGACGGTGACGAGCAATGGCTGACTGGTTTCGAGAATCACGGCGGTTACACGCGGCTGGGCCCCGATGCTCGACCGCTGGCCGCCGTCGAAATCGGCATTGGCAACTCCAACAACGGCACCGAAGGTGCAGTTTCCGGAACGGTGATCGGCACTTATCCCCACGGACCGGTGCTCGCCCGGAATCCAGCGCTCGCCGATCATGTCCTTGAGCTTGCACTGGGTGGCGCACTTCCACCGCTGATCCGCCCCGAGATCGACGAACTGCGCCGTCAACGGCTGGAAGCGGCCCGCCGGCTCGTCCGCTGAACTGGCCGGATCAAACTAACCTCGGGTGCCATCGGCCCCGGCGCCAAGGATAGGTTCACATCTATGCAGACCCGCGCCTTGGGACCATTCACCGTCAGCGCCATCGGCCTGGGTGCCATGCCAATGTCGACGAACAGCGACAACGAGATCCCGGACGAGGCTCAAGCCATCGCCACAATCCACGCGGCCCTGGATGCCGGGGTCACCTTGATCGACACCGCCGACATATATGCCCCGTCCTGGGACACCATGGGCCACAACGAAGAGTTGGTCGCAAGAGCGCTGAAGAAGTACGGCAAGAACACCGACAACGTGATCATCGCCACTAAGGGCGGAATCACCCGCGCCGAAGGTGAGCAGTGGGGCAGAGACGGATCACTTGGCTACTTGCGGTCAGCAGTCGAGAAGTCGCTGCGCCGCCTCGACGTGGACGTGATCGATCTCTACCAGTTGCATCGGCCTGATAGACGGAGGGTCTACGCGGACGTCATCGGCAACTTCAGGACGCTCCAGGAGGAAGGAAAGATCAAAGCGATCGGAATCTCCAATGCAAATGTCGAGGAGATCGACATCGCGATCGAGGTGCTCGGCGACGACGGTTTGGCGAGCGTGCAGAACGAGTTTTCGCCCCGTTTCCGGAGCAGCCAAGACGAATTGGAATACTGCGGCGAACATCGGATCGCCTTTTTGCCCTGGAGCCCTCTCGGTGGTACTGGCGGCGGTGGACGCGAGGTCGGACAACGCTTCGAGGCCTTCGGTGAGATTGCCCGCGCTCACGGAGTCAGCCCGCAACAAGTGGTACTGGCCTGGGAACTGTCTCTCGGCGAGCATGTCATCCCTATTCCAGGCGCCCGCCGTCCTGAATCGATCACCGACTCTGCCAAGGCGGCCGCCCTGATGTTGTCCGACTCTGAGCTTGCACGCTGCAGCGCCACCTCCATGAGCCTGTGACTAATACCGCTGACGCTGATGTGATCATCATCGGCGGCGGTCACAATGCGTTGGTTGCCGCCGCGTACCTGGCACGGACGGGCCGGCGGGTCATCGTCCTGGAGGCCCGGGACAGGGTTGGCGGCGCCGTTGCGAGCGAAGAGATTTTTGACGGGGTGCCGGTCAAGCTCTCGCGCTTCGCCTACCTGGTCTCATTGCTGCCGGAAAAGATCATCAGGGAACTGGATCTTAAGGTGGCACTGCAGTCTCGACCGATCGCGTCCTATACGCCGACGAACGATAATGGCCTGCTCATCGAACAGGCAGACGGTGAGGCAACCCGCACCTCGTTCGTCGAGACGACCGGGAGTGAAGAAGAGTACGACCGCTGGCGGGACTTTAGGGCTGACCTTCAGATCATCGCCCACGTCGTAGCGCCAACCCTGACCGACCCCCTCCCCCGGGCGGCGGACATTCGACAACAGATCGGAACCGAGCTCTGGGCCGGTATCGTCGAGCGGCCCATCGGCGAATTGCTGGAAGCTGCGCTCTCCGACGACACCGTCCGTGGTGTCGCTGCAACCGATGCTCTGATCGGCACCTTCGCCTCGACCAACGATCCGACCCTTATCCAGAACCGCAGCTTCCTTTACCACGTGATCGGCAATGGTAGTGGCGAGTGGAAGGTGCCAATCGGCGGAATGGGCCGCATCGCATCCGAACTCACCGATACCGCAAGGGACGCCGAGGCGACGCTGCGCACCGGGCACCGAGTGACGGCCGTGGAGCCGGACTGGTACGGCGGCGGCACCGTTACCCTCGCCGACGGCAGCCGCTATCGAGCGCCCTTCGTCCTGGCTAACTGCGCGCCGACCGTACTGCATCAGCTTCTTGGCCATCAGCTCGCCAGGCCCGAGGGCAGCCAGACCAAGATCAATCTGGTCGTTCGCCGACTGCCGCAATTCCGATCAGGCATTGATCCGGCCACCGGCTTCGCCGGCACCCTGCATCTGGCGGAGGGCTATCGGAGACTCGAACAGGCGTACGTGGAAGCTTCGCAAGGACAAATACCTGACCCTCTCCCGTGCGAGGTCTACTGCCATACGCTCACCGACCAGTCCATCCTGAACGAGGAGCTTCGCGAAGCCGGCTATCACACCCTCGCCGTGTTCGGACTGCACACGCCGGCCAGGCTGTTCGCTGCAGATCCGGCCGGAGCTCGGAAGCGAGCCGAGCACGCGGCGATGCGCTCGCTGCAGGCGGTGCTCGCCGAGCCGCTGGAGGATTGTCTCGCGACCGACGCCTCAAGTCGGCCTTGTGTAGACGTGGCGACGCCATTCGATATCGAGGTCGAATTGGCCATGCCGGGCGGTCATATCTTCCATGGCGACCTGGACTGGCCATGGATGGCCGATGATGCCGAGGCGAATACTGCTGAGGACCGCTGGGGTGTTGCGACGGGATACCCGGGCATCCTTTACTGCGGGTCCGGCGCCGTCCGCGGCGGAGCGGTGAGCGGCATCGGAGGACACAATGCAGCACATGCCGTGCTTGAGGCTTCGGGCTAGTCTCCTGGTCCAAAGCGACGAAGAGCCCTGCTACAGTTGCACGTCGGCGCGCCGCTAGCTCAATTGGCAGAGCAGCTGACTCTTAATCAGCGGGTTGGGGGTTCGATTCCCTCGCGGCGCACTTTCGGCCTGTATTGCTCCGCTTGATGCTTGAGGTTTCGGTTCCGGTTGATGGTTTACGCGGTTCCGGTTGATGGTTGACACCGGTTCCGGTTGATCCTTGACACTCCCGTATGAGGGGGATGAGTGTGGCCGAGCAGCGTATCGCGCTGTGCTCGATGTGATTAGCCGTGGTCGGACGGTGACCGAGGTGGCCGCGGCGGTTGGGGTGTCGCGGCAACCTTGCACCTGGTTGGGCCGGTATGAGGCTAACGGCTTGGAGGGCTTGGCGGATCGGTCGCATCGGCCGCGGGCCCATCCGCATCGGACGCCGGCGGCGGTGGAGGTGGCGGTGTTGGAGGCCCGCCGGGCGCATCCATCCTGGGGTCCGCGGCGGATTGTGGTCGAGTGAGGAAGAAACACGCCCAAGGCGCCAGACCAGGGTGGCGAGATCCTGAGGGATGCGTCGCCGCAGACGAAATGCGCTGGGTTGAAGATCATAATCGGGAGCTGGCGGAGGCGCCGGAGCGGGAACGTGATCAGCGGCATCGTGCCGAGCTGCGCCGGGAGCGTGATATTGATTCGACGGCGATGACGCGGATGAGCACCGAGCGGACGAGGAGCTGCTCGAGCGCGGCCCCGCGATCAGTCGTCGAAACCGGGATCTGCGCCGGATCAAGGCTGAGGCTGTCGCCGAGGCTCGCCGGCTGGCCGGAATCGATCGGCAGTATGAGCAGGGTTACCGGTGACCGCTGATCGTGGTGACGTTGCCGCTGCTGAGCCGGCGTTCGAGCAGGGTGTCGGGGAAGCGGTGAAGCTGCCGGCGTACGGTGATCCTTCCGGCCGCGGTTTTGATCTTGCGGAGGCTGACAGCCTTCCTGCTGGTCTTTTCACCCGTCGCCCTTAAGGGATTGGCCGCGAGCGGGCCGGTTCGGCGGAGCGAGCGGCTGCGGCGCGTTAGCGCCGCTTTCGGCCTGGAACACTAAATGTGAGCTCAGCCGATCAAGCGGGGTAATGGCGTGTCGTGGTGATCAACAGGCTTCGGCATAGCGGCATTCAGGCGGCGGTACTGGCGGCCGTGTTATTCGGTGCCGGCACACCGGCCGCCAAACTCCTGCTGGGTGATGTCGGCCCCTGGCTCCTGGCAGGGTTGCTCTACGCCGGTTCCGGTTTGGGGCTCGGCATCATCCGCCTTGTCCGCCGGTCGCCTCGTGTCCGCCTCAGTTGGGGTGAGCTGGTACCGCTGGCCGGAGCAATTCTGTTCGGTGGGGTGGCTGGTCCGGTGCTGATGATGCTCGGCCTGACCCAACTAGCGGCGTCGGAGGCATCGCTGCTGCTGAACGCCGAAGGCGTCTTCACCGCGCTGCTCGCTTGGTTTGTCTTCAGGGAGAACGTTGACCGCCGCATCGCCCTTGGCATGCTCGCCATCATCTCTGGCGCAGTACTGCTTAGTGTTCCGGCGGGCAGCCAACTGGGCAGCCCGTGGCCGTCGCTGGCGGTCCTTGGTGCCTGTCTGTGCTGGGCATTGGACAACAATTTGACCCGCAAGGTTGCGCTAACCGACGCCACCTGGCTCGCCGCAGTGAAAGGCTCCATTGCGGGACCGGTCAACCTAGTCCTCGCCTTCCTCCTCGGCGCCCGGTTCCCGGCCGCCTCCCACCTCGTCGCCGCCCTGTTCGTCGGCTTCTTCGCCTACGGGGTTAGCCTGGTTCTGTTTATCGTCGGCATGCGGGACCTCGGCACCGCACGCGCCAGCGCCTACTACTCGATAGCCCCGTTCTTCGGCGCCGTAATCGCCTTGATGCTGGGTGACGCCGTCACCTGGTCACTGATCATCGCCAGCCTTTTGATGGCTGTGGGGGTCTGGCTCCACCTCAGCGAGGACCACCAGCACGCCCATCTCCATCAGGAGCTAACGCACACCCACCGCCACACCGAGGATCGGCACCACCGCCACGGCCATCCGGAACAGGCTCCGGACGGCACCTGGCATATCCACGAGCACACCCACCAGACAGCGGTCCACAGCCATCGGCACTATCCAGATGCACACCACCGCCACAGGCACTAACCAAGAAGCGTGAGGCCTCAAGGTGTCTCGCGGGGCGCCGCCGCTGTCGACTTTTTTGACGGTTGCCGTTGGTCCGCCGTCCGACCTACGCTTGACGAAGCCCGGTACTGTGCGCGTCGATCCCGGGTATGCAGGACTGGGTCTCACTATGTCGAGAGCCCTCTTCGGTGTCCGTTTTCTGGCAGTCTTTGGCACTTCTCGGAGAGACGGAGACTTAGGCATGGCAACCAAGATCGTCACGGAGCTGCATGACGACATTGACGGCTCGGATGCTACGCAGACCGGACGCTTTGCAGCGTCGAGTATGAGATTGATTTATCCGACCGCAATGCCAACCGGCTATGCAACGGCCTTAGCGAGTTCGTCGGCCACGCGCGCAAGGCAGGCAGAGGGCACGGCCGTAGGACCACAACATCCGCCCGGGCCCGCAGGAGTCTGACCGGCACCATGCGGCAGTGGTTAAAGGAGCACGGCTATTAGGATTCCGACAGGGGCCGGATTCCCGACTGGCTCCAACAGGCCTATCAACCATGGTTAAACTCACCGAGCTTCGTCGTGCCTTACTGTTGGCCGACCCTCGACGGTTTCCCGTTGTCCGCCGACCAGCCTTCGCTAAGTCGAAGCCCGGTCCATGTGCGCGCCATCCTAGGAAGACGGGGCCCGCCTCACTATGAAGTCAAGGGTGAACAGGTTGGGGTTTTACAGGTAGCTGTCCGGAACCGGCCCGAGCATCTCCGTGCCGCTGGGGACTCCGATTCCAACTTCGCATGGAGTTCAAGGACGGAGCCTGGCATCGCACAAGTGGATAAGAAGGTGCTGGCGCTCGATCGCCATAGCGTACGGCCTGTTGATCGTGGTGATATTGCTGCAGCCGAACACCGTTGATCTGGGGCTATCGCAAAATCTTGACGTTCGCGGTCCCCATCGCAATCGCAGTTGGCGAGTTTACGAAGGCAATCGTTGTTCGAAGGGAGAACCGCGATCTTGGCGGGTAAGGAAGGCCGTACGGTGAGCGATCGTGCGAGGGTTACAAGATCAGTTACACAGCAACTAACCTTCGCAGCGCCGCTTGTCTGCCCCCCGCGTCTTTGATCCTTCCGCATGCCGGTTTTTTTCCGCTATAGCTCTCAATCTGCGCCGCCCATGCGGTCAGCCGGAGAAGCAGGCGCCCCCAGGGAAGAGATCCTCGATGGGGACGATGCCGTGGCATGCCGCCCCGTTGATCTGCGCCACTTCGGGCAGTGCGTCGTTCGGCCCGGCGACGTACGTAGACACGTCGGCCTGCCCGTCGCCGTCGATGTCGAATCCGAGGATGCCGTGGAACCCCGCGCCGGTGTTCGGGTCGACCAGCCCGTGTTCGATGCGGAGGGCCAGGCCCCGAGTCGTCCATTCAATCTCGTTATTCGGGCCCAGGATCACCTGAACGCCCGCCTGCGCCGGTTTACTAGCGTTCCCGCAATCGGTTGCGAGGGCTGGACCGGCGCCCACCACCGTAACTGCGGCCACCGCCACCGCGCTCAAGACAGCACTACGCCGAACTCCCATTACGTCCCCCCGGTTAGGCCATATGCTTCAGCCGCAAACTCGTCCCTGGCACTGCGGCGCGCGGGCAAGTCTGGTGGAAGCATGACGAGGGTGTCAATAGGTTGCGCTCTCGTGTCTGTGGCTTGGCAAAGCGCGGCCAGGAGCCCCAGTCGTACAGACTGCATCCGAGATCATGATCATCTTCGGGGGATCTGGCCGTAGGGAGGCCCGTCAAGGTCGGAGGCTCTAGCATGAATCCTCTGGGGAGTTGGGTACAAGATCAATTACAAAGCTACTAATCTTCGCCACTTCGCTCCCCATTCCCTTGCGTGTAAGGCGCTTCCGCATGCCGTTTACGCCGGTATGTCTCTTAATCAGCGGGTTGGGGGTTCGATTTCCTCGCGGCGCACCTTCCGTTATGCGCACTTTCCGTTACTGGTAAGGAAAACGCCGGGCGACGCGACACGTACAAGTCGTTGCATCTCGCCGAGACAGCTGCTAATCCACCCGTGAGTAAGGCAAACCGGGCCTTTGCGCCCGTTTGCTCCGTGTCTGCGGGACGCGAACTGCTCCCATCGCCGAGTCCGAGGATGCAGCAACCCTCGGTGCCTGAAGAGCCAGTGCCGATCTTGACCGAGGGAGACTTGGCCGCGTTGCTGAAGGTCACTGCCGGGTCAGGATTTTGACGCTCGCCGCGATCACGCCATGATCAGGCTTTCGTCCACTCAGCCCGAGTGTGCATTTGCTAGATCCGGTCGGGTGCTCCCGAGGGTCAGCGGGCGGTCCGCTCCAAAGATTTGTCCGCCACCGACCGGAATCGGTGGAAATTGTTAAGCGCGTCCATACGTTTTGGGTTCTGCTACGTTGGCGTTCCCATCCAGTGCGTTATAGGGCCTTGAAGTATCGCGCCATCGGCATCAAGGCGTAGCCAGCCTTTTCGTAACTGCGCCGTGCGGCCGCGTGTCCTGGGTCCCCGCCAGTTCCGATCATGGCCGTCAACATGCCCTGTAGTCGCAACCACTCTGTGGCGTGGTGCGTCAGCGATGTGCCAAGCCCTAGCCCTGAGGCCACCGGATCTACGGCCACCATCACGATTTCACCAAGCTTCCGCTCGGCGTCGACAATCTTGGCCGCAGCGAAGCCCGTGACATGGTCGTCGGAGTCCTCCCAAACCCAGACCTGCGCTGTCTCATCTGTCAGGACAGCGCTGACTGATCGGGACTGGTAGGCGCGCCAGTCGAGGCCGTGTAGGCGGGTGCAAATTTCCGGGCCCAGGACCGTCTCCATCGAGGCGAAGTTCGGCGTCCACGCCCCGATCGACAGGCCCAGGACGTCGGCCAGGTCAGACTATCGGTACTAGCGAATTCGAGCATCCATGCGGGCCACATTGCCAGGAGGTGAGCCTCGCCCGCGAAGCGGCCCGCAGCGAAGGCAGAACTGGGTTTCACTATGCCTGCAAGACGCCCCATTGGCCGCATAGCCCTCCGCTAGAGCCGCAACCAACCTGAGTCGCCACACCCCGACAAGCGAGAGCGCACCACCGCATACAGCCATGAGTATGAGCAATCCCCGCTCTTGCTCAGGTCGATGTGCCTAGCTCGAGCGCACAAACCTTGAAACCGCACCTAGTTCTGGCCAGTAACCGTTGGTCGTGTCGACGTCCAGAGTCGGTGCGCCAAGCCGGATGTGATCGAACCGTTCTCCGCTGACGT
>JBKPML010000071.1:0-5170 GCA_046732135.1 Actinomycetota bacterium | reverse complement strand
CGTCTACGGCGGGCTGCGGGCCGGCGCCAGCGGCTTCCTGCTGAAACGCACCTCACCCGAGCGCCTGCTGGAAGCTGTCCGTACGGTGGCGGCCGGAGAGGCACTGCTCGACCCTTTGGTTACGCGCGACCTCATCCACCGGTTCCTGTCCACGGGCGGATCGACCGCGCCACGACCCTCTGCTGAAACGCGCCGGCAACTGGACCGCCTCACCGACCGCGAGCGGCAAGTGCTGGTCTTGGTGGCCCAAGGCCGATCCAACGCCGAGATCGCGGACCTGCTGGTGATCGCTGAATCGACGGCGAAGACCCATGTCAAACGGGTACTGTCCAAGATCGACGTGCACGACCGGGCCCAGGCAGTCGTCTTCGCCTACCGCAGCGGACTCATCACCAACGGCAGATGATCACACCGCCCGCGGCCGGTGCGCCCGGAGATCACCGCCCGCAAGACCGGTAATACCTCGGTCCTCACCGAGAAGCTCACGCTGCTCTGCGAGCGGCTCGAGCCGGAGTAACCAACCTGGACGTGGTAAGTGTCGCTGACGATGAAGCCGCGTGAGGTGAACAGGTAGTAGCGCCCGAGCGCAAGGGGAAGGGGATGGAAGCACCCGCGACTCGGCGCGCGTCGCCGCAATCGTTCTGCTAGCGGCATTGGGTTCAACGCACAGGCGTCGCTGTCCGTGGCCGAGGAACTCTTGCAGGAGGTGTACGGCACTGTCGGACGCGGCCGACCCGCTCAGCGGCTTCGACTGGGCGCGCCGACAGTCAGATCCGTAGGGCGACCAACAGCCATCCACAGGCGTTCCCGGCCGCCTCTCGTTGCGGAGTCGACGGCGATCGCCATCAGATCACCCCGTCCAACTCGGCCTGCATCCGCGACGCTTCAACGTCACGCGCGACGGCCTGGACGAGCAGCATCCGCAGCACGATCACAATTAGCGCGACCCCCAGGATGGCCACGCCCACCCCGGCCATGATCACGGTGACGCCCGGGTCGGCCCGCTGCCCCGGCGCATTGAGGACCGTGACCGCGATCCACACGAGGGCAGCCGCCACAATCGCGCCGATAAGGACGTCTACACTCCGAAACGCGGAGTGGGAGAACACGGTTCCGTGTCGCACCATCGTCACCAGCCGCCATACGCTGACCAAGGCGACCTGGACCGACACCATGCCCACGATCGTGATCGCGCGCAGCGGGGTCAGCGGGAGCGAACCTTCCTCCGGGTCGGTGGCCAACGCCCACACCATCCCTGCCTGTACAAACAAGGTGCCGGCGAACACCAGCACGAGTACCGCGCGTAGCGCACCCACTGCCAGCCTTCCCATGGTCCACTCTCCCATCGAGTTGCGATGGAACCTACCGACTTTCGATAGATGAACCAAGTGCTGGCCCAACCAACTTTCCAACCCGGCTTCCGCATCGTCTGCCGGTGTTCCCGCCATGCTCTGGGGGCTGAAAGGCCAGTCTAGGGACTTCACGTATCTAGACGGACGAGGGTGCAACTGAGACGGGGAGCGCCTGCTTGCAAAGGGGCAGCATGGCCGCCAATGATGCCCGATTGACGCTCGTCAAAACGCGATCGGACGACCGTGTACTTGTTGAGCGGCGGCAGCGTTGCTGTACTTCGCAGCTGTAACTGTCGACCGCGGGCCTTATCAGGAGAGGTTATGGGGTCTCACAGCCGCCGCCGGGTTGAAGGCGTCCGGGCGGGCCTGGTCTGATCCGCTCGCGGCGGAAGGGCCGTTGTCAGGCAGAACGACAAGCAGACAGCCGGTCGTGATGATCGAGCGGACGAACGTCGAGGCTCTGGGAAGCCTCCGGAGCCACGCTATGGTACGCATCGTCGGGGAGGGAGACGCAGTGGCGCGACTGATCACCACGCTCGGGACAAGAAGCGCCGACGAGCTTGGGCCGATCCTGCCGCACGAGCACGTCTTTGTCGATCTGCGCACATGGGACAAGCCCGGCTATGCGCAGGCCGATGCTGCCGATGTCATCGCGCTGATGGCGCCTGAGATCGAGCGCATCAAGGCGCACGGTTTCACGGCGCTGGTCGAATGCTCAACAGTCGGCGTGGGCCGCCGTGCCGACATCGACCGGGCCGTCTCCGAGGCGACGAACTTTGCGATCGTGGTGCCAACCGGCATCTATCGCGAGCCGTGGGTACCGCCCTTTGCGCACGAGGCGAGCGAGGAGGAACTGGCCGACTGGATGCTTTCCGAGCTCGAAGAGGGGATCGAAGAGAGCGGCGTGCGCGCCGCCTGGATAAAGCTCAGCGCCGGGGACGACGGGATCACTGATATAGAGGCGAAGATTCTCCGCGCCGCGGCGAGAGCGGGGGCCAAGACCAACGCGGTCATCGGCAGCCACACGATCCGCGGCAGCGTGGTCATGGAGCAACTCGCGATCATCGAGGACTGTGGCCATTCTCCGAGCCGCTTCATCTCCATCCACACGCAGGCAGAGCCGGATTTCGACATGCATCTCGCGGTCGCCCGCCGGGGTGCGTGGATCGAATATGACGGGATTGGCGGTTGGGGCGAAGACGAGACGTATCTGGAGAACATCAACCGTCTGCTCGACGCTGGGGTTGAAGATCAACTGCTCCTCAGCCACGACCGTGGCTGGTATGACCCGGCCAAACCCGGCGGCGGCAGCCCGCGGCCCTATACGTATCTAAGCGAGGTGTTCCTGCCGAAGCTCGAGGCTAGTGGGGTTGACCGATCCACCATCGACAAGCTCACGCGGGATAATCCATTCCGGGCGTTTGCGCGTTAGTTATACAGCAGGGTTGGGGTCAGATTGGGCGTTCGTGGCCCCGGCCCGTCGGAGCTTTCTTGCAGCGACGCTCGCGACGTTTCCCTGGTCAGGGGTGTATTTGCTGGGTGGAGCCAAGGGGACTCGAGCCCTAACCCCTGCTTGCAAAGACCCGGACCGATGCTCGCTGAGCGTTGCCGCCGGACGACCGAAACCCCCATGGACGCTTACGACCACATTGAGCAGGTCGGTTGGTGCTGCACTTTGCTGCTGCAGTGTGGTGCCGATATCGGGTGTACCGCTGCTGCGCCCACTTTCCAAGTCGGCGAGGTACTGTCTGCGACGGTCCGCCATCCGCTGGATTCATAGGACGGCTGGCTGCTGCACGCGACGACGAACGGCGGCGAACGGTGGCAACTGAGACCAAAACTGCGACCGCAGTTCGCGCTGTTAGGTCACGCGTCCGGAGATCAACCCGGTTAGTGGCTCAAATGGCCGGGCGTGTCCGAGCTACGCATCACGAGCCGCAAGCTGGAAGTCCACCGGTGCAGTTGCTCCAACTGGCAGTGTTCACCGACGTGTGCGCGGGTCCGTCAGCGACCAGTCCCTGGGCTGCTCGGTTGGCTGCTCAGACTTCTCAACACGCGATTACCTGCGCGAGCGCGTCGCGAGCAAGACATGTCGTTGACTCTGACGACGCCTGGCTCGTTCAGCGAAGTCCGCGCGACCACCAGCCACCGGCTACCTGAGGCTGATATGACCCCGGTAGATACCCGTTCCCGGGTCTTCGATGATGTCCTTGATGTCGAACCGACCCTTGGCACCCTCGAGCCCGCCCGTGCCGCTACCCTCTACAATCCGGTGCTGGCATTGCCCATGAACCTCTACCCCGCTCGACACGTCTGGATCCCACTTCGATTCAAACTTGTACGCGGTCGTGAACGTACCCAGAGGTCCGCTGTCAAGGCTGCCGATGAAAACCTCTTCACCGCTTTCTAGGTACACGCCCGCCGGCGTCTCCTTGCTTGTAATGATCTTGGTATACAAGCAGCCTTCGAGGCTGCCGGTCATCACAAGTCCTGTATAACTGGTGAAGTCCTCATAGCCCGGCGGAGGGCCTGGACATTGCGCCGCGTCGTAATACGTATCCCCTGAGAGTCGAGTCGCCGCGTCGACAGCCATGGGATTTACCAGCAGCAGAGCCATCACCAAACCGATCAGCGACCCGAGTCGTCGTCCCCATGTCGACATAATGTTCCCCGTCTGGCGGTGCGGGCCTCGTTGCCCAGCAACCCTCATCATGGCGCACTCATCAGCCTGTGTCGACGGCGGCCGCGAGTGGTGGAATGTGGGCACGCAGAGGCTCCCGGCGGGTAATTCGTCCGGCCAAGGATCGGCCCGACGTCCGTTTGGGAACTGGGGCCCGACGAACCGCAGACCAAGTGACTCGGCGCGATCGAAGACCGTGTCATAGCGACCTCGCCTATATGCGTCGCAGAACTTTCCGTAGCCGCGGAGGATATTCCAGTCACCGGCCACGATGAGAGGTCGACCGCGCCGAGTCGTGAGGGCAGACAGATCCGACAGTATGCGGTGTGCCGAGCCGTCAGCGAAGCCTCTGCCGGCGGCGGTTGCCCACGCTGCGTACACCGACACAGCCGTGAAGGGTGGTGCCTCATTGCTGGTGACATCGGCGGCCGCGATGCGACGTGCGCGACTCACCACCCAATCTGCGGCCGACGTCGCAGTCTCGAGCGTCGTAGTTGCCCGCGGATGCAGCTCAGTTCGGTCGGTCAGCGGGACGATCGCTGTCCTCCACGGGCCACGGCCTCCCACCAGGGATCTCTCCCAACTTTTCAGCGCGGTCGATGCTGCCAGCGAACGGTGATTCGGGCGGAGGCCTGGCAGCTTCCTGCAATAGCGCGAGGTCGGCGTCCAGGTTCGCGAGCCCGAACCATGCGTCGCGACGGCGGCCATATTCCGACTGACCAGGCGGATCACGGCAACACGCTACTCAGCCTGCATGTGTTTCTTTGAGATTGCTTCGTAGTCGACCGGATCGACCCAGGACCAGCCAGCGCGGATGCGGAACTCAACTGGTCTGGCTCCCGATTGGCTCCCCAGCGATCCAGCGCTTGAGCTCGTACGTCGATGCGTCTCCCTTGAGCTTCCTCAGTGGAGCACAGAGGTACGCCTCATCCCAGATGCCTCAGCACTTCCCCGGTCTCACTGTCCACCGCGTTGATACTGGCAACATTCACGTCTATGGGAAAGAGCCCGGCGGCCACGGCGGCGAGATGACTGATCTCTGTGTCGTCGGCCCAGAAGCTCATGGTGCAGTGTGGCACCCACGATCCGGGTGCGTAGTACTCCCACACCGCGCACCGGCCTTGATCAAGCCTTCGTG
>JBKPML010000070.1:0-10246 GCA_046732135.1 Actinomycetota bacterium | reverse complement strand
ATCCACGGCAGCGGACTGGGCTTGAGCTGTCATGAACTGTTTCTTTCGATCCGATGGGCCGTATTGCCCGCCGTACTTTGTACAAGAGGCTACCATACAAAGTATGGGAGTGCTATCGTCTGGAAACGCAAAGTCGGAACCAACCAATGAGGGTTCTGACAAGCGCGCCCCGCTCAGCCGGGAACGGGTGCTGCGCGCGGCCATCGCGGTCGCCGACGCAGCCGGCGTAAGAGCGCTAACGATCCGCTCCCTCGCCGCAGAACTCGGGGTCAAGCCGATGTCGGTCTACTACTACTTCGCCAACAAGAGCGAGATCCTCGACGGCATAGTCGATGTCGTCTTCAGCGAGATCGAACTACCACCGGGCGAGGGCGACTGGCAATCGGAGATCCGTCGCCGGGCCAATTCGGCCCGCCGGGTGTTGGCCTGCCACCCGTGGGTGATCGTGCTCCTAGAGTCCCGCAAGAGTCCCGGACCCGCGACGTTGCGGCACCACGACGCCATGATCGGCACCCTCCGGGAGGCGGGTTTCTCGGTGGAGATGACCGCCCACGCGTACGCCCTACTCGACAGCTACGTGTACGGGTTCGCACTCCAGGAAGCCGCTCTACCCTTTGACGGCAAAGACAGCGTCGCCGACGTCGCGGAACCGATCATGCAGCAATTCCCCGCCGACGAATATCCCCACCTCGTCGAGATGGCCACCGAACACATCCTCCAGCCCGGCTACGACTTCGGCAACGAGTTCGAATTCGGACTCAACGTGATCCTCGACGCCCTCACCAGATCGATACCCAACAAGGATGGGGACCTCACCAGCTGACGACCACTGTTTGAGGTAGTCGACGTCTCGCATTGAAACATCGGTTGACTCTCACCCGCGGGTGGAGAACTGATTGACTGCCTCGACATTGTTGCCATCCAGATCCCGCAGGAACACGCCGTAGTAGCCAGCGTGGTACTCCGGCCACATTCGCGGTGCATGCAGCAGCGCCGCTCCGGCGTCAAGCGCCGCGTTATATACCGCATCGACCGCGTCGTCCGATGGCGCGGTCAAGGCAAGATGCACCGGTCGAACACCCGGGTCAACCAGAGGACCAAACCAGAGTTGAGGAACGCCATCGGCCGCGCAGAGGCCGATCACGAGGCCCTCGGGACGCTCGTACCGCCTGAACTCACGAACGCCAAGAGCGGCGAAGACACGCGTATAAAATGCGGCCGCAGCCACCGGGTCGCGGACTTGTAGGGCGAGATGGTCGATCACAGAAAGTGAATGTTACGGCGCCACTCATCGAGATATGGCCTGACGGCAGCTTGAGTTGCTCCCAGCGTTGCTCATCCGATGTGTGATCAGATCGTCATGCGCAACAGAGACGGCTGCTAGCTGCCAGCGATCGAGATGGACCACGGCCCAGCCCATTCGTAGGTCTGTTGGCTCGGCCGGCGACCCACAGACATGAGGATGGCCACAGTCGGTCTCAGTTTTTGGTCTCAGTTGTCCTCGTTTGTCCCCGTCCGCGAGCGTTCACCGGATCGCTTCGGGAGCGCAAATAAAGCCCAGCGGACTCTTCTGAATCTCGGTTTGCGGATTTGGAAAGCGGGTTGGGTGCAAGCCCTCGCGGGTTCGAATCCCGCATCCTCCGCCACCTTAAACAGCCTTGACCTGCGGAAACGCCGTTCCAATCAGGTCGGCCCGGGACGGCATCGACCTCGTGTGTGACGCTGACCGCCGGGTTCGGAGTGACGGTGATGCTCACAAGGCATCCCACGCGAGGCACGCCGCACCGAGCGTACCGGCTCGGTCGCCGAGGGCCGCTCGTTCGATCCGCGGTGTGCGCTGCCAGGTAAGCCGGCCGGTAACCTCGGTCCGCAAGGGTGCTAGGAGAGTATCGCCGCTCTGGCCGAGGCCGCCGCCGATGAGCACCAGCTCCACCCCAGCCAAGGTCACAGTGGTGACAATTGCGGAGGCGAGGGCTGCAACAGCGCGAGCCCACACGCGTGCTGCCAGCGCCTCCCCGGCCGCAGCACGTAGCGCAATCTCCTCGGCCGATTGCTGCATTCCTGCCTCGGCCGCGTATGCACGCTCCACCGAGGCGGCGGAGGCGATCGTTTCTAGGCAACCCCGCTGGCCACAGGGGCATACCCGACCCGCGGAGTCGATCACGAGATGGCCGAGTTCGCCCGCCCAGCCGTCGGCGCTGATCACGGCTCCGTCTAGCAGGAGGGCGCCCGCTATCCCGGTGCCAATGGGAATGAAGACGGCATTACGGGCGCCACAAGCAGCACCCAGCCTGGCCTCTGCGAGCAGACCTGCTCGGACGTCATGTCCCACGACGGTCGGCACCCCGGTACGGAAGGCGACGACTTCGCGGATCGGCAGATCGCGCCATCGCAGGTTGACCGACATCCTCCCAACGCCGGCAGCCTCGTCGACCAGGCCGGGAACCACGACACCGCAACCCACCACCCGTACTGGACGACCTCGAGCTGCTGTTGTAGACACGAGTTCGGACACTTGGTTCGCAACTGCTCCCCCGATGTCTCGGCCGATGTGAGATGGGGTACGCGTTGTCGACTGGGCAACCACCTCCATTGACCTCGACACGAGTCCCGCTTTCAGCCGAGTGCCGCCCACGTCAACCGCCGCCACCACGTCACGCGGATCTTGCACCGCTAGCCCTGGTCTGCGTCGGGAGCCAGGATCACTGAGCGGGTGAGATAGCGAGGGCGGTGGGGATCGACGTCGTTGTCCCGTGCCCTTCGCAAGCAGAGCCGATGCACTCGAACCAGCTCGGCAAGCGGGTCCATGTTGCGGTGTTCGAAGTGAGCGCCGGTCGCTGTCACCTGGGCCGCGAGCCCATCCGGCACCTCGCCCAACGCCCAGACGGCACGCCCAGCGGCGGCGATGCTTACTGGGCCATGGCGGTATTCCCTGGCGGGGTGGACCTGGGTCCGGAACTGAGCCGGCTCACGAAGCTTGAGGGCGGCGTAGGCCTGCGCCCTGTAGTACGACGTGCCAAAACCAATGACTGCCACCCGGGCAGCAGGTCCCGGCAACATCGCCGCGAAATCTGCGAGCCGGGCCGTGATGGCTTCCCAAGCGGATGGTTGACTGGCCACCTCAGCGCCGAGCTGACTCTGCGGGTTAAAGGGCATCAAGACCTTCCTGAAATTACGAACAACGCCTCCCGTCCCACGCAACATCCACCTCAGTTATTGATGTTGATCACCAGAGTGCCGGAGCTGCGGAAGTTTCGAGGAATATAGGTCTTCAATCCCGCGGCAAGGGTTGAGTCTGGGCAGGGTCTGCTGGCTGAGCCTCAGTTTGTCCCCCAGAGAAATACATCGCGACTTGCGATTCAGGTGGTGAGATATGGATGAGGCTGCCACCCTCGCGGAGTGACCGTGTGGCCGCGTCCGCGGCAGCCACCGCCTCCCGGGCTGCGATAGGAGAGGCGTCGGTCACACCTCCAGATACTACGAAGCGGAGGAACTCCGCCACCAGGGACGCATCCGCACCGCCGTGACTTCCCTCGCTGGAGCTGACCTCGACAACTTGGTCTGCCTGCTCTCGGTACTCGGAGCGACCCCGGTTCCACACCTTGACGACCGCGCCCTGCAGATCACCGAAATTCTCCAGCCGTCCCTCGTCGCCGATCACCGTGAAGTTCCGCCAGTAGTCGGGCGTGAAATGGCACTGCTGGTAGCTGATCAGCACACCGTTATCAAGGCGACCCATCATCATGCTAATGTCTTCGACGTCGATGACAGGGTTCAATCCCGTGAGGGATCTCGGCGGCCAGCCTGTTGGGTCGAACCAGTCCTGCATCAGTTCACCTCTACGTTCACGACGGTCGGCATTCGCCCCGTACACCATCAAGTCACCCATCGCGACTACCCGGCGGCAGAAGCCGCCAGCTAACCAGTGCATGACATCGATGTCGTGGACACCCTTTTGCAGAAGGAGACCGTTCGTGTTGCGCCGGTCGGCGTGCCAGTCCTTGAAGTAGAAGTCCCCGCCATGCCCGACGAAGTGCCGGCACCACACCGTTTTTACCTGTCCGATCGTGCCCTGCTCCACGAGGTCGCGCATGGCCCGCATGGTGGCGGCATGGCGAAGGTTATGTCCCACGTAAAGCCTCGAGCCGTTGATCATTGCGGACTGCAGCATCTCGTCACAGTCCTCCCGGTTGATGGCCAACGGCTTCTCAACGAACACGGTTGTACCCGACTCGAGGAAGTCCAGGACCGGTTGGCGGTGGAGGTTGTCCGGTGTCAAGACCATCACAGCGTCGAGGTCTTCGGCCAACATCTCAACGTGGCTGGAGTACACCCGCAACCCGGGCCCGAAGAGCTGCCCGGCTCTGGCCCGGGCTCTTTCGCTGGGGTCGGCACACGCGACGATGGCGGCGCCGGCACCGGGCCGATGCACCTGTGTAGCGAGCTCCCCTCGGTGACCTAGTCCGACAACCCCGATTCGGAGGTCAGCGGTTGACACGTCAGGCCTTCGATCCGGTGAACGCGATGCCTTCAATCACCTGCTTCTGCATGATGATGAAGGCAATGATCACTGGGAGTGTCGCGATGAGCGAGCCCGCCATCAGAACGGGATAGTTGGTGGCGTATTGGCCCTGCAGCGAGGCCAGTCCAACTGAAAGCGTGGTCTTCCGAGTGTCCGTAGTGACGATGAGCGGCCACAGCAGGTCGTTCCATGACCACAGGAGCGTGAGGATGCCCAAGGCCATCAGGCCCGGTCGCGCTAACGGCAGCATGATGCTCCAGTAGATGCGCCAGGGGTTGGCTCCGTCGAGCCTGGCGGCCTCCTCGAGCTCTGCCGGCAGGCTGAGGAAGAACTGGCGGAGCAGGAAGGTCCCAAAGGCACTGAACATGCCTGGCAGAAAGAGGGCGGGTAACCGATTGAGCATGCCGAGGCTCTGAATGATCTCGTACTGCGGGATGACGAGGAGCTGTGAGGGAACCAGCAGGACTGACAAGAACAGTGCGAACAAGATCTTCCGGCCTGGAAAGTCGATGCGCGCGAACCCGAACGCTGCCATGGAACAGAGCAGCAACTGGGCCCCGGTCCGTGCCACGGCATTGACAGTGGTGTTAAAGAACATTGTCCCGAAGGGCAGCGCCTGGAACACCGCTGTGTAGTTGCTGCCGAGCCATTCTTGAGGAAGGATCGTCGGTGGTACCTGGGCGATCTCGGTAAGGCTCTTGAATGAGGTCAGGAATTCCCAGACGAAGGGGCCGGCCAGGACCAGCGCAGCTGCGACGAGCAGGGTGTGAGATGCGACCGGGCCCGCGCGACGCTTGACCCGCGGCAGGGTGGTGGCGGTCTCACTCATAGTGGACCCACCTCCTCTGCAGCCGGAACTGGAAGGCGGTGACGATGATGATCACCACCAGTAGCGCAAAGGCGATGGCAGCGGCGTACCCGCGGTCGTTTTCGATGAATGCCTTTTGGTAGAACAGATAGACGACGGTCCGGGTTTGGGGCAGTGCCGGATTGGTGCGGCCGATCATGACGTAGACCAGGTCAAAGGTCTGCAGGGAGCCGATGACCGACAAAACGGTCACAAAGAACAGCGTCGGGCTGAGCAACGGGATCGTGACTGAGAGGAACTGTCGCACCGGGCCTGCGCCATCCAGGGCGGCGGCCTCGTAGTAGAACCCGGGAATGGCCGCGAGTCCGGCCATGAGGATCACCATGTTGTAACCGATGGTGGACCAGATGCCAACCGCCGCGACGGCCGGCAGGGCCGTGTGGGGGTTGCTGAGCCAGTAGGTGCCCTGGATGCCTATCTTGCCCAGTAGGAAGTTGATGAGTCCATAGTCGCCGCTGTACAGCCAGCGCCAGATGATGGCCACTGCGGCAGGCATCGTCACCACCGGTAGAAACATCAGGCTCCGATAGACGCTCACCCCCTTACGGCCGCGTCGGTTGAGGGTGGCCGCAAGGACCAACGAGATCGGGATGCAGAGCAAACCCAAGATGGTGAACCAGAAGGTGTTGACGAAAGCGGTCCGGACCTCGCTGTCTTGCAAGAGCTCCTGGTAATTCGCGAGGCCACTCCACTCGAAATTGCCGAAGGCGCCCCACGTCGTGAAGCTGAAGTAGAAGGTTCTCAGGGCTGGCCAGATGTAGAAGACCGCGAGGCCGAGGGCGGTCGGCCCGATGAACAGGAGCGCCCAGAGCCGATTCTGCCGTCGAAGTCGTCCCGTTCGCCTCCGGCGAATCTCTGCGACTTGGCCCGCAGCGTCGCGTTGCAGCACTCCGGTTTGCTCGGCCGTGCCGTGCATGCTACTTGCTTTCTTTAGCCAAGGCCTCGTTCATCTTTGCCGCCAGGTTCTTGGCAGCCTGGTCCACCGACTCACTCCCACTCCACGCCTTCGTGAGCTCATCGGTTTCATACCCATTCCAAACTGCGGTGTTTTTGGAGATGGGATAGGGCACCGCGTACGACAGCTCGTCGAGGAAGTTTTGCAGGTGGTATTGCGGAAACGCCTTTACCCATGCCTGCTGCGTTCCGTTGAACGCAGGGATAACAGTCCCAGTTTCCGCCTGGATGTCTGCCGCCTGCTTGGAGCCCAGGAACTCGGCGAAGGCCGCCGCCTCGGCGGAGTGCGGGCCTTTCGCGAAGACCACGTTGCCGAGACCGTGGATGACCGTGGCTTTCTTTTCGCCAGCGGGGAGCTGCGCCACATCCACGCTGTTCTTGGTGTTGGTGTTCTTGGCGAGCTCGGTAGCGTTCCAGGATCCGCTATACAGCATCGCCAGCTTGCCGGCTTCGAACATCTGAAGAGGCGTCGTGTCGGTCATCTGCTGCATGGAGGGCGAGTAGTGCGCCTGGACGAAGTCGTACCAGAACTTCAGACCCTCAATAGTTTTGGGATCGTCGTAGCCGGAACGCTTGCTGTCAGGGGAGATGATGAAACCGCCGGCCTGGAACACAGTGTTGTAGAAGTTCTCCTGCCCTGAGGGAGGGGCCCCGATACCAAAGACGCCCTTGGCGGGGTCAGTGAGCTTCTTAGCTGCGGCTTGGACGTCGGCCCACTTCCAGTCGGCCGTCGGGTAGTCGACCTTGGCGGCGTCGAAAAGCTTCTTGTTGTACCAAAGGCCTATCGTGTCGAAGTCCTTCGGGACCCCGTACTGCTTGCCGTTGTATTGGTACAGGTTCACCAGGGAAGCCGGATAGTTGGCCGCGTCGACCTTCACCTCGCTTAGCACCCCATTGGACGCGTAGAGCTGGAAGTTCGGGCCGTTGAGCCAGAAGACGTCAGGAGCTTGGCCACCAGTGGCCGCCGCTTGCAGCTTGGTGAAGTAGCTGTCAAACGGCGTCACCTGAACCGACACCGAGACGTTCGGGTGGCTCTCAGTGAATGCGCTGGCGATCTTTTTCATAGCGGGCACCTGGTTCTTGTCCCAGATGCCATAGCTGAGCGTGACTTTCTCTCCCTGCCCCGATGACTGAGAGGAGCTGGACTGCGTCCCAGAAGAAGAACATCCGGCGACTATTGCGACCGCTATCGCCAGGCCCAACGCCAGCAACCGATTCCGCATGGCGACCTCCTGCAGCTTCGCAAGTTCTGCGATGGCCTCGTCCCACCATACGCCGGGACCTCATCTTCGTGAATGCCCAACAGCTGGTGCGACGGGCGGCGTGCCCAGTGCGACGTCGGGACCTAGTCCAGCGAACGCGGCCCGCGTTTCCGGTATCGGTTTGGAGCACAATGATCAGATCTGGTGTCGTGACGGTTGCAGCGCCGTCTCGCTGCGCGATCACGTTTTCGTTTGGCAGTGCAGCAGCTCTCGCCCAATGTCCACGGCCGTGCACCAATACGAGATGATCGGCGAAAAGGCCGGCAGATGAGCACTAACAGAATCGTTTTGATCGGGGCGGGCAGCACCGTTTTCACCCCCGGACTGCTCAGTGACCTCGCCAGCACGCGAACCTTCGACGATTGGTGCGTGGATCTAGTCGACATCAACCCGAACGCGGCGGAGACCATGACACGGCTAGGCCGACGCATTGCCCGGGAGCATGGATCCATCATGCTTATTGAAGGCCACACCGACCGCAGGGAGGCTCTCCCCGGCGCACGATTCGTGATCATCACCATTGCGGTAGGAGGAGCCGTCGGCTGGCGTCACGACATCGAGGTGCCCGCTCACTACGGGGTGATTCAAACGGTCGGCGACACAGTAGGGCCCGGCGGTGTGCTGCGAGGTCTACGACAGATTCCAGAGCTGGTGGCGATCGCCCAAGACGTTGCCGAACTGAGCCCGGACGCGTGGATTGTCAATTACGCGAACCCGCTGACGGCAAACGTGCGCGCAATCACCGGTCATGTCCCAGTGCCCACCATTGGCTTGTGCCACGGCACGATGCACACCAAGGCCGCTCTGGCCCGAGACCTTGGTGTACCGAGCGGGGAAGTGCACGCCATCTTCGCAGGACTGAACCATCTGTGCTGGCTGCTGGATATTCGACATGGGAGCCAGGACCTCTATCCCCGGTTACAGGAGTTGGTTGCCGAGCGGGCCGGCGGTGTCGAGGCGGCCTCGAGCCGCCACGAAGGCGTTCACCTTCCGGTCTCGGCAGACCTGATGCGAATCTTCGGCCGATACCCCGCACCCGGCGATCGTCATGTTGCAGAATTCTTCCCCTGGTATCTCCGTCGAATCGGCGGCCACGGTTCCGGAGCGTTGCCGTGGGGTCTTCAGGGTGGTCGCGACATGACGATGGAGTACATCAGCGAGAAGGCTGATCTTTGGGAGACGCTGAACGCCCAGGCCGACGGGACCGCACCCCTGCCCGACAAGAACAATCAAGAAGCAGAACGGCTGGTGGCCATCGCTGAGGCGATGGTCCGGGGGCAAGACATGGTGGAACTCGCGGTGAACCTACCCAATGAGGGCAAGGTTCCCAACGTGCCAGCGACCGCGGTCGTCGAGGTGCCCGCTGTCGTGGGAGGATCAGGGATCACCGGATTGGCGGTCGGCCCGCTTCCGGATGCAATCGCCGCGGTGCTAACAGCCAGGGCTGAACAACAAGAGTTAACCGTCCAGGCCGCTCTGACAGGTGACCGTCGCCTAGCCATCCAGGCTCTCGTCCTGGATCCTCTGACGCCAGATCCCGCAACAGCCGTGGCCATCCTCGACGATGCGGTGAAGGTGCACCGGCCCCTCCTCGACACCTTCGCTGGAGTAGCGCTCAAACGGTGAAGGATCACTACCCAACGCTCAGCGAGTTGGGCCGGCTAAGCAGATCCGACCGTACGAGCTACTCCCCGTTCGCCCAAACGGCGTTGCGAGAGAGGTCGCCCAGGTGCGCAGGAGGCCGCTCGACTCGCCCGGCTCGGCAACGTAACTCTCACGTGTTTCCCTTGGCGGCTCTGCTGTCAGCCATGTCTGCGCAGCTCAGTTGGCTCGAAGCCATTCAGACAATCATTCGATGGCCGCCATCGCGCCAGTTGAGTCTCAGCGCCAGTCTCAGTTTTAGTCTCCTTCGCGGGCATTCATTTAGGGTTCGCGATCGGTTGGCACGCCTGCAATGGCCGGCCGGCCGTCTGATTTGAACGTCGACGAACGGCCGAGTGCAGACTTGGAAAGCGGGTGGACCCACCTGCACTGGCAGGTCGCACGCTCAACGCCACGTCGATGCCCTAGTAGCACCTACCTGGCACGACGGCAGCACGGTATGCCGGTTGATCCGGCGCTTTTTTATCCTGACGCGAGTAGCTGCCCACGACTCGAGTCTTCGCCCTAATTTCCTTCAGGCAGGGATCGCATCGTAAGCTCCGCGAGGTCGCGGGGTTCGGCCCGGACGTCATTAGTAAGGACGACGATGACGGCGTCACGCGAGGGCACGTACCAGAGTGCTGACCTGAAGCCCGGCATGTAGCCTCCGTGGCCCCAGATGGTCGTCCGGTAGTCCGGGCGCGCGATCTCCAGGCCGAAGCCGTAGTTGGTGAAGCGCGGATGGAATGGTCCCTCCGCCACCATGGCACGCATCATTCCGCCGGAGAGGAGACGCCCATGGAAGAGCGCATCTCCGAAGGCCAACAGATTGGGCGCTGTGGACACCATCGCACCCGCTGGCCCTTCGGCGGTTTCCAAGGAGGTCCAAGGCAGGCCGGTCTCGACGTTGTCGAGGTCGCCGTCGTTGTCGATATCGAAGTAGCCAGGGACGACCGGGCGAGGCACGGGCTCGCATCCCGCGATCTGGGTGTGGCTTAG
>JBKPML010000069.1:0-8432 GCA_046732135.1 Actinomycetota bacterium | reverse complement strand
GAAAGCGTGGGATTTGCGCTGATCCGCCCACATCCGGTGACTCCTCGGTTCCGAATGGACCTGCAGACGACTGCACGGTGGCGGCCGGATCTTGGTGCCGCGTGGCATCGGCTCACCGGCCTGGTCGCCCAGCCCAACCCGCCCGAGCCCGCCACGCGCGCGTGAGCCGATCGTCTGCACCGCATCTGGCTGAGCCTAGGCTCAGCTACCTCGATGAGGCGGACACCGAGGCGTTCACTTCGGCATTGGTGCGTGGCTTCCACGACGACTACAACCCCGAACTGGTCAAGCCGTTCCTGAAAGTCCTGGAACATGACCGCGCCTTCGGCTTCACCGTGAATGGTCGCTGGGTCGCAACCTGTGGCGCGTACACCCGGACCATGACGGTACCCGGTGGCAGCGTGCCAACTGCTGCCGTCACTGTGGTCACGGTCAGCCCGGCCTATCGCCGTCGCGGTCTGCTGACCGCGATGATGAAGCACCAGCTTGCAGACATCCACCGCCGGCAGGAACCGGTCGCACTGTTGTGGGCATCCGAGTCGTTGATTTACGGACGGTTCGGCTATGGTCAGGCGACGCCGGTGCTGCGGATCTCCGGGCCAACCCGGTCGACTGCCTTTGTTTCCGGAGTTGATCTTGGTGGTGGCTCCGTCGGCGAAGTCGAGCGGGATGAGTGGCTGGCTGCCGCCGAGCCGCTCTTCACGCGACTCCTGTCCGAACGACCCGGTGCGCTGAATCGGGATCCTGACTGGTGGCAGGTTCGACTCCAGGACCCCGAGCGGTGGCGGCACGGGGCCACAGCCCGACGTTTCGCCTTGCACTACAGCAAACGGGGCCAGGTCGACGGTTTTGCCACCTTCCGGGTCAAGAGCGGTGATCAGGGGGACATACCCGGCTCCGAGGTCCAGGTCGGCGAAATGGAGGCCGTCGAGCCGTCCGCGTACGCCGCCTTGTGGCGTTTCCTTCTCGATCTCGATCTGGTCCGGAAGTTCAGCCGAGGCCACGGCCCGGTCGATGAGCCGCTGCGTTACCTCGTCGCCGACCCGCGGATGATCGCCACCGAACTGACCGACGGCACCTACGCACGGCTCGTCGACGTACCCCGCGCGCTCGAAGCTCGCAGATATGCCTCCGACCTGGATGTGGTGGTGGCGGTTGCCGATCCACTGCTTCCGCACAATGACGGCGCCTTCCGACTGCAAGGCGGGCGCGATGGTGCACAGGTGTCCGCTACCCGGCGTCGCGCAGACATAAGTCTTTCCGTGCGTGATCTTGGTGCAATTTACCTTGGCGGCACGATGCTCAGCTCGCTGCACGCCGCCGGGCTGGTCCAGGAGCGTACCCCTGGGACGGTTGCCGCAATCACCGCTGCCTTTGCGGCCGACCGTTCACCCTTCTGCCCCGACCACTTCTAGCTTGCCGAACTAGAGGTACTCCTCGATGGCGCCGAGCAAGGTGGACTTCGACTTCGCGCCCTTAAACGCCTTGACCAACTCGCCGTTGACGTAGACCTGGATAGTTGGCAGTCCGAGAACGTAGTTGTTGGCCGGCGTCACCGGATTGGTGTTGGTGTCCATCTTGACGAACGTCACTTTGTCGCCATGGGACCGAGCCAACTCCTCTATGATCGGCGAGACCTGCTTGCACGGTCCGCACCAGTCGGCCCAGAAGTCCACCATCACCGGTTTGTTGGACTTCAAGACCACCTCGTTGAAAGTGGCATCGGTGACCTCGGCGACAGCGCCCATCTCTTCCTCTCTTGGTCAGCTAACGTGCCCGGCCAACGCCATCTCGGCCGCAAGACGCTCGGCAGCATGCTTGCGTTCGGTCAGGTAGCGCTCAGCATCCAATGCCGCCTCGCATCCCGTACCTGCCGCTGTCACGGCTTGCCGGTAGACATGATCGACAAGGTCGCCGCAGGCGAACACACCGTCGAGGTTGGTCCGGGTCGACGAGCCGTCGGTCAGTACGTATCCCTCGGCATCGGTGGCGACCTGGCTGATGATCAGGTCGGAACGGGGTTCGTGACCGATAGCGATGAACAGTCCCGAAACGTCCAGCTTGCGCTCCTCGCCCGTCAGGGTGTCGCGCAGGGTCACGCCGGTGACCGACTTATCGCCGTGGATCTGCGTGACCTCGGAGTTCCAGGCGAAGGTGATTTTCGGATTGCTCTCGGCGCGGTGGGCCATGATCTTGCTGGCTCGCAGCTCGTCACGGCGGTGCACTAGCGTCACCGACTTCGCGAACTTGGTGAGAAACGTCGCCTCCTCGACCGCCGAGTCGCCACCGCCGACAACCGCGATGTCCTTATCCCGGAAGAAGAAGCCATCGCAGGTGGCACACCACGACACACCATGGCCGGACAGCCGGTCCTCACCGGACAGCCCCAGCCTGCGATAACCGGAGCCCATGGCAAGGATGACCGTACGGGCCGCATATCGATTGCCGCTGCCATCGGTGAGGTATTTGATCTCATCGGTCAGGTCGAGGTCGACGATGTCGTCAGTGATCAGCTCCGCGCCGAACCGCTCGGCCTGACTGCGCATGGCCTCCATCAGTTCAGGGCCTTGGATGCCGTCTGGGAAGCCGGGGAAGTTCTCGACATCGGTCGTGTTCATCAAAGCGCCGCCCGCCGTGATTGAGCCTTCGAAGACTAGCGGCTTCAAGTCGGCACGGGCAGCGTAGATCGCTGCCGTGTAGCCGGCCGGACCGCTGCCGACAACAGCTACCTCACGGATGTCTTCGGTGCTCATTGGTTCCTTAGGAGCGGAATGGTGTGGCGTAACCCTACCCCGACGAAACGGCGCGGCCCGGCATCCTATTCCGGGTCGCGTCGGGCGGCTGGGCTCATTCGACAAGTCCACGGATCCGCAGCTGCTCGAGTGTTTTTGTCGAACCCTTATCCAGCTCAGCTTGCGGCGCGTACTGCAACAACCAAGTGAACAAGGTGGAGTGCCCACCTTGCAGCAGCGCCGTCGGTACCTGGTATCGCCGGACGCCGGCTTCGGTCTGGACGGTCAATTTGTGACATGGCCCCTGGCGAGTGAAGGACTCCGTGACTCGCTTCACCTGCGAGCCGGTGAGCTTGTGGAGGCTGGTTATGTGGCGCACTGTCAGCGTCGGCCCGTCGACCCGCAGAAATGCCCGAGTGCGCACATAGATGGCGGCGGCATAGGTTGCCCAGATCAGGGTGACGAGTGCGACCACGGATGCCCACCCGGTCACACGAGTCAAGCCCAACACCAGAAGGCAGATAACCAGGGCGGCGGTGCTTGCTACAAGCGACGGCCGCCAGTTGTACGACAGCTCGAGCGGTTTTCCCATTCTCTAGGACGCTTGGTTACCGCGAGATCGCGACCTCATTGACGCGGCCGCGGTAGCTCGTTCCCTCCTTGGGCAACGACGTGAGGTAGATCAGGACGTATCGGGTCGATACGGGCTCGTTCACTGTGAGAGTTGCGTTCTGACCGGCATTAGAGGCTCGGGCGATTCGGCGCCACTGAGTATCCGAACTCATCGGCGGAGTTGTCACCGTGTCGGGATTCTGTTTCGGGACCCGAAGCTCGACGTCGGTACCCGAGCGGGCGAAGATGATCGCCGCAGACCGTACGGACTGGGCCGAGCCAAGATCGAAAACCAGGCCGACGCCTCGCTTGATCCCGCCTAACTCTGGGTCGCCACGATATTGCAGAGTTCGCCAACCTGTCGCCGGATCGCCGTCATAGGCATACTTCACCAGGTCAGGGTTCTCGGTCTGGTCGTCGCCCTGTGGGTCGAAGTCCCGGGCGCCGACTATCGTGACCTTCCCCCCCGGCTGTGCGGTCCCGCCGGATTCACTGCCGGTGGATGAGCCTGGCTCGGGTGATGACGTGTTGTTGAGCGCCACGGCAGTGACGATCCCGGCGGCAACCAGCAGCAATGCCAAAACAAGGGGGATCCAGTTGCGCCGTCGGCGTCGGACGGGTTGTGGCGCGGTGGTTGGCTGTGCCGCTACCTCGGGTGACGAGGGCGGGGGCACGACTGGTCGGGTCACGGTTGTCGTTGCGGCGGCTGCCGGAACGGTGGGCGCCTGGGCAGGTGCCGACTCGCCGTTGGATGAGCTGGATCGTGGCGCAGACCGTTGGAGTCGTCGCTCCAGGTCCCCCGAGGCGTCGGCCGGTCCGAGCACCTTGCCAAGCGCAGCAACGAGGCCGCTGGCGGTGGTGATGGGGCCTGCCCGATGGCGGGGCGGGTCGCCGAGGATCTGGTCGCATATGTTGTCAAGAGTGGGGGAGACGCCGGCGCGGACCTGGCGGGGAGTTGCCCAGCGATGACCGTGCAGCGGCGCGTCCAACAGCCCGTAGGCGGGCCCCCCAGGCCAGCGGCAAACTAGGCAGGCGTAGAGCAGCCGGCCCAGGTCGAGGACGTCGATGTGTTCGGGGCTATCTGCGCCATGCACGCCAGCCGACTGCGATGGGCGGAGAGCCGCCTCGATCATCAGGCCGACGATCTTGACATTGCCGTCGGGGGTGATGATCACCGTGTCCGGATTGATCCGCTCGTGATAGACCCGCAGGCTGTGCACCCCTGCCAGCGCGTCGGCGACCTCGCGCACCACCCAGGCGGCTTCGAGCCCGGACAGGGGTCCGTGAGTGAGGATCGTCTGCAGCGACTGGCCGAGCGCATACTCGGAGACGATGTAAGACCCAATTGTGGGACCTTCGCTGTACACCACATCGAGAACTCGTAGGAAGCGGGAGTCGGTGGCCACCGATGCCTTGCGGGCGACGGCGAGCAGCTCCTCGGCGTTCGGATCCTCCGGTGCCAGAAGGTGGACCAGCACCGAGCGGGAGAGGACTTGGTCGAACGCGCGCCAGGTCACTGTTGGCGACGTTTCGCGAATGAGCTCTTCGAGCCGGTAGCGGCGTCCCAGCACGGTGTTCGCGGGGAGCTTTGCGCCAGGCAGCGTTGGAGCCTCCTCGTCCGCTGGCTGGGTAGGGAGAGTGGCCGCCTCGGTCATGGACTGTGTCATCTCGGTTGGGCCGCTCGATTGCTGCGCACCCGAGGCGGCGGTGGCTGCTGTCTCGATCGTAGGATCATCTTGTTGCATCGCCGTGGTGGAATCGCCGGAGTCGTGTCGATCATCAGATTTGGTCAATTCCGCCGATGGTCTGCGACCCAGCAGAGTGGCGACGATTTCGCTTACTTCACGGATCCGCAGCATGCGGGCGAGCAGGATGAACATCGCCAGCCCGGCCAAACCGGCTACAACGAGCGCCAGCAGCCGTGCCGGCTTGGATTCCGACCATTGCGCAAACGCCCAGCAGATGCCATAGGCGGCCAGCGCCGCCGGAGCGACCGCAACCAGAAGCCGAACGCCGTGTCGGATGAGGGCGCGGCCATTCATCGCCGGCAATCTTCGGCGCAGCAAGCGGAAAGAGATCGCCACTCCAACGGCGTAGGCGACGGCGTACGAGGCTGCTAACCCGGTGGCAACGAGAGCCGGATTGTCTAGCAAGGTGACGGCCGCGATGCCAAACGCCACGTTGGTCGAGGCGATGATCAACTGGAGGAAGAACGGGGTCCTGGTGTCCTCCAGGGCGTAGTAGGCGCGAAGGCAGAGGTACTGGACGGTGAATGGGGCCAGGCCCAGTGCAAGCGCCATCAAGGCGCCGCCCACGAAGTGCGCGTCCTTGGCGCCTTGGCCGAACCCGAAGACGAACTCGGTGAGGGGTAGCCCGAGCGCGAGGAAGGCGACGGCGGCCGGCAGCAGCGCAGTCAGCGCGAGCCGGATCGCCCGCATCGCCTCATCGGCCACTCCTGGCAGGTCGCCTGACGCCGCTAGCCGTGATGCCGCGGGCAGCATGGCGGTGGCCAGCGAGACGGTGATCAATGAGTGCGGCAGGATCCAGACCGCATACGCGTTGTAGTAGGCCGCGAGACCAGCACCAGCCCCGCCGACCGTTGCGCCGCTGGCCAGCCGGTTGACCACAACGAGCGCTAGCTGGGTAACCAGAACGAAGCCCAGGGTCCACTTGGCCAGCCGGAACGTCTTACCCAGGCCGGTGTTACGGAAGTCGAAGCGCGGCCGATAGTGGTAGCCAGCCGCCCGCAGGAACGGCACGAGAACCAATGCCTGAACGACGATGCCGAGCGTCGAGCCGATCCCGAGCAGGAGTTCCTCGCCTGTGGTGAACGCCTGTCCGGTGTTGCCCCGACCAAAGATGACCAGGTAGGTCAGCAGGACGGCGATGGAGACTACGTTGTTGGCAATCGGCGCCCACATCATGGGACCGAACCGGTCCCGGGCGTTGAGCACCTGGCCGGCCAGCACGTACGCGCCGTAGAAGAAGACCTGCGGCATGCAGTAGTAGCCGAGGGTGATCATGGATTCATACTGCGAGCTCAGCCGCGCCGACTTCCAGCCGCTGGCCGTGTAGAGGCCGAGGATCCATGGCACGGCAATGGTGAGCAGGAGGGTAATCAGCCCGAGCACGATTAGCCCGGCAGTCATGATCCGGTTCGTGTAGGCCTCGCCGCGGTCCGCGTCGCCCTTGATCGCCCGCACGATCTGCGGCACCAGGACGGTGTTCAGCACCCCGCCGGCCAGCAGGATGTACATGCTGTTGGGCACGGTGTTGGCGATGGTGAACATCTCGGCCTGGCGGGTGCCGTTGCCGAACAGGAACACCAGCAGCATCAATCGGCCGAAGCCCAGCACCCGGGAGACGGCAGTTCCGGCGGCCATGATCGCGCTCGCCGAGATCAACCTGGAGGTTCTGTTGGCGGGCGGGAACTCGGTGACTTCTGTGTCAGACATCGATCGATTCGGAAATCTGATTGGCAGGCGGCATGGAGGACACCGGGCTTGCTGGTGGCGCCGACGGCGTCGTCGCAGTTCGTTCCTTGGCGACCTGCCTGATGCGTAGTGCCACGCCTCCGATCAAGACCGGGAGTGAGAGCCCGACAATGATCCATCCGGTCGTACCGGCCTGGGTCGCCGTGACCTGGATGGTGATCGGTTGGCCAATTGGTTTGCCCGATGTGGTGGTGAGCTGGGCTGTCACGGGCACTGTGCCGTTAGCCTCGGCCTTCACCTGCGCAGTCCCGGCGAAGTTGGTGCCTGCCCTGACCACGCCGACGTCAATCGGCTGCACGGTCAGTCGTTGGCCGACCCGGGAACGGAACACCAGCCGGACGCTGACGGCGTCGGTGAGCGATGCTGGATTCTCGGGCGGGGGGAGAGTATTGCGAACCGTGATCGGGAAGCTGCCCTGGCGTGAGACGGTGGTCACCCTCCGGCTCGCCCGGACCTCGATCTTGTCGTCCAGGATGGAGTCGAGCTCTGCCTGCTGCGGGCCGATGAAGTTGTGCATTGCGGTGTTGGCCCGGCGCCAGGAGCTGCTGGACGATCTGGCGAGCGAGGTTGCCGCGTCTAGCTCGGCGGCGTCAGGCTGGGCAAGTAGCTCGGTGTAGGTGGCATAGCTGCGATTCAGGTCACGGATCAGTCGGAGTTGGCTGGGACGCAGTTCAGCGGCTCGAGCGGCCTTGGAATAGCTGAGTTCGTTGTTCCAAGCGGCTGGCTGGGAATCCAGCAACTCGCTCAATGTCGAGCGCTTGATCCATGCCGGTGCCGAGGTCTGCTGCCCCCCGGACGATTTAGCGGGTGCGCTGGTGATGAGCCGTACCCGACCGAGAGTTGTCCCGGCCGGGGCAGCGCTGGCCTCGATCCAGGTCTCCGCGAGCATCCGTTGCTGGAGGTGGACCGCGGTATTGCGTGGATCGGGTCCCGGCCCGCCGCCGAACCAACTCAGCGTGAAATTGACGATCGGCGTATCCGTCCGCCCTGCTAGCAACGGCCGGGACTCGCCGGTGGATGCATCGGAGAGCAGGATGGCGGCGGGATGGAGCTTTTCAGCTGCTTCAAGGGTCTCGGCATTCGCTGCTCCCTTGGCCGGCATAACGACCAGCGGCAGTCCGGCAAGGCCCGCGACCGTACGGCCAGCCAACTGTGCCTCGGTCAGCACCTCAATCTGGCCGCCCCGGACGAGTGCCGCGATGTCGGGCGAGCCATAAAGCAGCCGGAACCCGTCCCGCTTGGCTTTGAGCGCCTCGAACCTGTCCAGCCAGCGCGCTGCATCGGACTGCCCGGCACTGGTGCTGAATCCGGAGCCGCGCACCGTGTAGCCGTCCCGCATTGTCCGCAACTCCGAGATCAGTGCCGGATCGATCGCGAAGCTTGTTCCGTCGGCATCGGCTGCCTGGAGCAGCCGATCCAGCCGACCACCCGCAGCCACTTCCTTGGCCAGGTGGTCGTCGGAGAACTCCGACTTGCGGACCAGCGACGGCCGCGAGTTCAAGATCACTACCGAGGTCATCTGCAATGTATTGGCGGGCCGCTCGGTTTGCATGGGAAGGAATACCCTCGCCCGGCCCAGCGTCATATCCGGACC
>JBKPML010000068.1:0-7900 GCA_046732135.1 Actinomycetota bacterium | reverse complement strand
GCGGGCGGCGCTGTGACGGCTTGAGGACTGGCTCCCCCGCCGCAATAAAGGCATCGCGGCGGGCCGCGGCGAAGCTGGCCAACGCATCGGCCAGCTCGACTACCGATGGCTTGGCTGCGATCACGTCGACCCGCAACCCGTGCTCCTCGCAGGTCTTCGCGGTCGCTGGGCCGATGACCGCGACAATTGTTGACGGGTGCGGCTTTCCGGCGATGCCGACCAAATTCCGTACGGTCGAGGACGACGTGAAGACCGCCGCGTCGAATCTGCCGGTCTTGATGGCCTCGCGTACCGACGCCGGGGGCGGGGCAGCCCGTACCGTGCGATACGCCGTGACGTCTTCCACCTCCCAGCCCAGCTGCTGGAGTCCGGCGGCGAGCGTCTCGGTGGCGATGTCGGCGCGCGGCAGAAAGACCCGGTTGATCGGATCGAGCACGTCATCGTAAGGCGGGAACTCCGCGGCCAGGCCCGCCGCGGACTGCTCACCGGATGGGACCAGATCAGGCTCAATTCCCCACGCCTGCAAGGAGTGCGCGGTGACATCACCAACGGCCGCCACCTTTAAACCGGAGAACGCCCTAGCATCCAGCCCGTACTCCTCGAATTTCTCGCGGACAGCCCGTACCGCGTTCACTGAGGTAAAGGCAACCCACTCATAGCGGCCTTCGACCAAACCGCGGACCGCCTTGTCCATCTGCAGCGGGCTCCGCGGAGGCTCGACCGATATTGTCGGCACTTCTTCGCTGTGTGCGCCGTAGGTTCGTAGCCGGGCAACCATCGGCGCGGCCTGATCCCGGGTACGCGGCACGAGCACCCGCCACCCGAAGAGCGGCTTTGTTTCGTACCAGCTCAGTTCCTGTCGTTGCTTGGCAGCTTCTCCCATGATCACATGCACTGGGTCGCTGGCCGGCGGACGAGCCGCACGTACAGCTGACACAAGGCCAGCGAGCGTCGCTGTGATCGTCAACTGCTCGGTGCTGCCCCCGTGCAAGGTGGCTAGCACATGATCATCTTCTGGCCGGCCGGCCGCTCGGGCGGCTTCGACGAGTCCGGCGATCATGGAGACGATTGTGCTCACGACGACGGTCGGCGCCATGCCCCACTGTGCCGTGTTTGCCTTGTTGAATTTGCCGTCAGTGACCGAGGAGAAGTGCACGCCACCGGTGTGGATCAGATCGACTCCGGCATACTCCGGGACGGCGGTAAGGCTGGAAACCCCTGGCACTACCTCGAAATCGATGCCGCCGCGGACGCAGGCTGCGGCTTCGTCGGCGACAGCGTTGTCCAGGAACGGGTCACCGCTCACCAGCCGTACAACTCGGCGACCCGCCGCAGCATGCTTGACGACGATCTTGGCGCGTGCCGATGGTGACAGCGGCTTGCCAGCTTCCGACAGGCCAAGAGTGGACACCTCCGCACCCTCGGCAAGGGTAATCGCCGGGTGATCCAGGATGTCAGCTTGCCGATCGTTGTCCAAGATCACGGCGCTGGCGTCGGCCAACGCAGCGATGGCGCCGAGGGTCAGAAGGTCGGGATCCCCCGGGCCCGTGCCGACGAAGATAACCCGGCCTCGCGTCGTGGGGGCGGGTGGATTGGCGGAAGACGTCTGGGTGCGGGACTTGCGTACCGAGGTTGTACTCACTGACTACTCTCGCGTTCTATTGTTCAGCCTCGACATCACCTGCCGAGCGCGTTGTAAGTCGCGCAGCTCCGCCAGAGCCGAACGTCCGGTCGCCGCCCCGTATGCGGCCGGATCCGACGTGGAACCCGTCACTTCTAGACGAAATGGTGAGTCTTGGGCCGGTCCTGACAAGCTGCTCGATAACGTTCTCCCAATTACAGCGGCCAGAGTCAAATCGGCGCTTGTATCACGGACAGATTTGACAAACGCACGCGCGCCCACCGGTGCTGTACACCCCGCTTGGAGCGCCGCAAGAAAGCCTCGCTCGGCGAGGGACTCCGCTCGCGAGCGAGGATCATCGAGCGCGGCCACAACGGTGCGGAGACCTTCCGGCAGATTCCGTGAAACCTCTAGCGCAAGTGCACCCTGACCAGGTGCCGGAAGCATCTGGGTAACGCTCAGCACCTGCCCCGGTAGTTGCCTAACCATGACCTCTGCGTCGTCAGGCACATCCGAATCGAGATAGCCGAGTCGGCGCAATCCGGCCGCAGCCAGGAGAATTCCCGTCACCCTTCCGGTTGCCACGAGCTCCAGTCGAGTGTCGACATTGCCGCGGACCGGGACGACGTCGATCTGGATGCCCCGGTCGCGTGCCCAGCCGTGGAGCTGCAGGGCTCGCCTAGGCGCACCGGTGCCGATCCGGGCACCTTCGGTGAGCTGGTCCAGCCGGCAGCCGACCAGCACATCACGGCTGTCTTCCCGCTCCGGAATCGCGGCGATCTCAAGATCATTCGGCTGGACGGTCGGCAGGTCTTTGAGGGAATGCACGGCGAGGTCGATGATGCCGTCCCGCAGCGCCGACCGGACCGCACTGGCGAAAACGCCGGTGCCGCCGATTTCGATCAGCTGACGGGAGTCCACGTCCCCGGCGGTGGTTATGCCGACGAACTCTGACTTCACGCCTCCGGCCGTGAGGAGGGCAATGACAGCGTCAGCCTGGGCGCGAGCGAGCGGCGACTTCCGAGCGCCGATCCGAAGTGCCGCATTCACGAAGATCCGAAGCGGTCGCGCCCGCCCGAAAACGCCCATCTTGTCTCGGTAAGGGGGAACGAGCCACCTTGAACCCCCCGAAAAAAGCGCAAGATCATCGCGGCACCTCCGTCGACATCACTGCCGCCACTGATTGTGGATGCAGCGCGAAGAGCTCGCGCAGGGCGGCCGCATAGTCAACCTCATCCGGATCGGCTGCGAGCTGCTGAACCCGTACGGTCGGCTGGTGAAGCAGTTTGTCCACAATCCTGCCTACGGTCCGCTGCACCTCAGCCCGCTCCCGTGCCCCGAGCCCCGGGAGCTTGGCATCCAGGCGAGTGAGTTCGGCTGCCACCACACTCGACGCCATGGTGCGAAGAGCGACGACGGTCGGTGCCACCTGCGCCGAACGGCGGACCCGCAGGAAGTCGCTGACCTCCTGGCGGACCAGATCCCGGGCGAACTCCAGCTCGTCGGCTGAACCGGAATCCCGGTGCTCAGCAACCAGCCGTTCGATGTTGACCAGCTCAACACCGAGATCAGTTACGGCCGGATCGACGTCCGCCGGAAGGGCAAGATCGACCACTCCCGCAACCGGAGTATCGGCAAGATCGGCTTGGCTGATGGTTACGGTTCTGGCCCCAGTACAAGTGACCAGGATGTCGGTCTGCTGCATAGCTCTGGGCAGTTCTGGCAAGGCGACCGCCGATCCGCCAACCGCGGTTGCGAGCCGCTCCGCCCGGGCAAGCGTCCGGTTCGCGCAGGTCACCATGGCGCCCGCCTCGGCTGCGGTTCGAGCCGCGAGACTTGCCATGGAGCCAGCACCCACAACCAGCAGACGCCTGCCAGCAAGCTCACCTCGGCTGCGCGTCAGCACGTCGTAGGCGGCGGTAACCAGCGAGCGGCCGGCTGACCCAACGCCAGTCTCTGACTGCACCCGCTTGGCGACCCGGATCGCCGACTGGAACAGCGTGTTGAGCACAGTGCCCACGCTGCCGTGAGTTTGGCAATGCATCAGCGCCGCCTTCACTTGACCCAGCACCTGGGTCTCACCCACGACGACCGAATCCAGCCCGGAAGCCACAGAGAAGGTATGGGCAACGGCTCCTTCGTCGAAGTACACCGCGCACTGGGTGTGCAGCTCAGCGACGCCCATTCCGGCGAAGTCCGCGAGCGTTGCTGCGGCATCATCCAACGCACCATGGAACCTGGACACCGCGGCGTAGATCTCAGTCCGATTGCAGGTCGACAGTACGATCGCCTCATCGATGTGCTCGCTCGCCAGCAAGGCGTCGATCAGCTTCGTCGAGGCTGGCGCGTCGAGGGCTAACCGCGCCAATACCTCGATGGGCGCTGTCTTGTGCGACACACTGACTGCGAGGATGCTCATCGACGAACTCCCCGGTAGTCGACCCTGGCTTGCTGCTCGTGATAGGCCAGAATCTGGAGTTCCTGACCAAGATCAACTTTGCGCACGTTGACACCGTCCGGAACGGCCAGCACGGTGGGGGCAAAGTTCAGAATGCTCGTCACCCCGAGATCGACCAGCCGATCGGCCACAGCCTGGGCGGCCTCGGCCGGAGTGGCGATGACGGCAATCGCCGCGCCCGTGCTGGCGACGACATCCTCCAAGTCGCTTAGATCGCGTATCGCGAGGCCGTGGATTCGCTTCCCAACCAGACTGGGTGCCGGATCGATGAGTCCGACAACTTGGAAGCCGCGTGAGTAAAAGCCGGAGTAATTCGCCAACGCCGTACCCAGGTTGCCCAGTCCGACGATGATCACGGGCCAGTCGTGAGCAGAGCCGACCTGCCGGCCGATCTGCAGCCGCAGGTAGTTGACCTCGTAGCCCACTCCTCGCCTGCCGTAGGACCCGAGGTAGGACAGATCCTTGCGCAGCTGGGCGGGGTTCACACCCGCGGCTTCAGCGAGCGCTTCGCTGCGAACTGTGTCGATCCGAGCCTCGGCCAGCTGGTTCAGCGCACGAAGGTAGACCGGCAGTCGAGCAATCGTGGCGTCGGGGATGCCCTTGGCCGAACCGGTTTCGACGTGGGGAAAGGCTGTGTCGTCCCGGGTGTCAGCGGCGGTCACGCGGCTCCTCGGTCAAATCCCCGTGGGTGGTCGAAACGTCTCACACTGTAGGAGCTTGGAAACGGGTGAACAAATATAGGTGACTCGCGCTAGCCGCGCGACCACCAGCCCCGCGCCGAACTGCCAATCTCAGCTGGTCAGGGCGGCCCGTAGACGGCCGGGGTCGACTCGCCAGAAGTCGTGCTGGCGGCCGTCCACGAACGTCACCGGCACCTGATCTCCGTACTGGCGCTGCAACTGTTCATCACGATCGACGTTGCGCTCCTCGTACGAGTCTCCGGTCTCGGCACAGACGGACTCGATGACCTGGATCGCTTGTTCACACAGATGACAGCCCGGCCGGGTCAGCACCAGGATCCTCGGCTCGTCTTGGCTGGTTTCGGTCGACATATCTCAGCCCTTCGCGGACGCCCCGAGCTGGCTATCGAGGACGGTATGCCGCAAGATTCCCTTCTGTACCTTGCCGGTGACTCCGCGCGGCAGCTCGGCAAGTAGTTGGACCGACCGGGGCCGCTTGAACTTGGCGAGGCGGTTTTCACAGTGCCGCATGACGGCCTCTGCCGTGACGCCGCTGCCACTCACAAAGGCGACGATCCGCTCACCGGAGCGGACGTCCGGCCGACCGATGACCGCAGCCGCATCGACGCCTGCGAGTTCCTTGATCGCTTCCTCGACCTCGGCCGGGTAGACGTTAAAACCATTGACGATGATCAGCTCGCGGGCTCGATCGACGAGGAAGAGCTCTCCGTCGGCCAGATATCCGATGTCGCCAGTGGCGAACCACCCGTCCGCCTCGGGGCCGCCCCCGCCGGATGGCCAATAGCCGGAAAAGAGATTGCCACCGCGGATGAAGATCTCGCCCGGCTCTCCCGGCTCGCTTCCATCGCCGATCCGGATTTCCACGCCCGGCAGGACCCGGCCAACGTGACCGTGTCCCAAGATGGGACCGCCCAGGGTGGTCGAGACACCAGGCGCCGCCTCGGTCAAGCCATAGCCTTGTTCGACCCGCAGGCCGGTGCGGCGGGTGAACGCCTCCCGAAGGTCGTCGGGAAGTGGGGCCGCGCCGGACACCACCGTTGTCCCAGCGGCGAAACCCTCGTCGAGTTCATCACCTGAGAGCATCCGAGCCAGCAAAGCCGGGGAGACCGGCATATTGTTCACACCTTCGGTGCGCACGATCTTGAAGAAGTCGCCGGGAAAGCCGTTCATGATCACCAGCCGGGCACTGCCGCGTGCCCAGCTACCCAGCACGGCGTTGAGTCCGTACACGTGGAAGAGCGGCAAGATGGCCAGGATGGTCGTCTCGGGCGTAATGATGCTGAACGAGGCGACCTGCTCTAGATGGCTCAGCAGCGCGCGGTGTGTCAGCATGGCAGCTTTTGGCCGTCCGGATGTCCCAGCGGTGTAGAGCAAGGCGGCGAGCGCTTCCGGATCACGCGGCGAACTCGCTATACCGCCGCCGCGGCGGCCGAGCGAGGCGAGACCGTCTGCCGACAGCGCAACCAGATGGACGCCAGCAAGATCGACACCGCTCAGGTCATGATCGGAAGCAGCCAACAAGACCCTGACACCGCTGTCCCGCAGCATTTCACTGACCTCGCGCGGTGCGGATTGGGTGTTCATCGGCACGACGACGTAGCCAGCACGCAAGGCCGCGAAGTAGGCGATTACGAACTCGACACTGTTGGGCCCCAACAGGCCGACTCGATGACCGGCCACCAGCCCGTGAGCCTGTAGGCCGGCGGCGACTGCAGTGATCCGACGCTCTAGCTCGGACCAAGTCAACGTCCGGCGTTGGGTTCCAGGCTGGACTATCGCGATGGCATTCGGGCGATCTGCTGCTTGTCGTGCCACGAGCTCGGCAAGGTTGGGAAACGCTGGAGCCACGGTTGCTTTCACCATCGTGGCGGATACGTCCTGCACTCGTGAAGTTTGGCACAGGTGGCAGTTACTAGGGTTGTGTCGTGGTGCGGCTCGGCAGGCGTAGACCGGCTGCGGACCGTGCCACCCCTGCTGAGACACCGGAGGTTGAGTCCCTACCGGGTGTTGACGCCTCGGCAATCGAGGTGGATTCCGCGGGCCCTTTGGCCGAGCCTGCGCCGGCTGCTGAGTTGGCCGAAGCTCCGCCACCCGTGGTCAGCGCCGAGGCGGTGATCGGGCCTGATCCGACCGCAGCGGCATTCTTCGACCTGGACAACACCGTCATTCAAGGCGCCTCGCTCTTCCATCTCGCTAAGGGGCTCTATCGCCGGGACTTCTTCCCGACTCGGGTGATCATCAAGGGGCTTTGGCTGCAGGCGTACTTTCGGCTTGTCGGCAGGGAAAAGCCTCAGCACATCGAGGACGCCCGGAACGCGACCCTCGGATTCATCGCGGGTCGGCGGGTCAGCGAGGTCGAGGAAGTCGGGCGGGAGGTCTACGAAGAATCGATCGCTGGGCGGATTTGGCCCGGCACTCGGGCGTTGGCGCAGATGCACCTCGATGTGGGTCAGCAGGTCTGGCTGGTCACAGCGGCGCCGGTCGAGGTGGCCGGCATCATCGCCGCTCGGCTCGGCCTAACCGGCTCTCTCGGCACGACTGCGGAGCACATCGACGGCGTCTACACGGGTCGGCTGAAGGGTGAACTGCTGCACGGTGCGGCGAAGGCTGAGGCCGTACGCGCACTCGCCCACGAGCATGGACTTGATCTTGCGCATTGCTGGGCATACTCGGATTCCTACAACGACCTGCCGATGCTGTCGCTGGTCGGCCATCCCTGTGCGATCAACCCGGACTCACGCCTGCTTGCGCACGCGGAGAACAACGACTGGCAGGTACGGGACTACCGATCTGGCCGTAGGGCCGTACGGCTCGGCCTGGTTGGGGCTGGCGCTACCGGGGCTGCCGCCGGGGCGGTTGCTGCCGGCCTGGCCGTTCATCGGGTACTTCGGCGGTGATATACACCGGCGGAAAGGAACCAGCCGCGACCAAGATCAACGCGGGGCCCAAAACACGCCGCCAGGCTATGCGAGGAACTGATGAAGTGTTCTTATGACTTATGGTGCGCTCGAGATAGACGAACGCTTCGAGAACGGCCTCGACAAGACAGTCTGGACGGCCGCGTATCTACCGGCCTGGACGTCTTTGGAAGCGGCGGCAGCAACATATGAAGTGCAGGCC
>JBKPML010000067.1:0-4970 GCA_046732135.1 Actinomycetota bacterium | reverse complement strand
GAGCGGCCACTGGTTCCGTGATCGGCTGCAGAGCACTACCGAGGATCGCTGAGTGGCATCCCTGCCGCGCAGCACTCCGGCCAAACAGCAGGTTGACCCGGCCGCTGTACTCGCCTTCCTTGACGCTGTCGAGGCCCGACTTGATATCGAGATGCACAGCTTGATGGTGGTCCGTCATGGACACGTGGTGGCCGAGGGCTGGTGGGCGCCCTACTCAGCCGACCGACCTCATTTGTTGTACTCGCTAAGCAAGAGCTTCACCTCAACCGCCGCCGCTTTTGCGCAGGCGGAGGGCTTGCTCGATCTTGACGACACGGTGGTTTCCCACTTTCCGGAGTACGACGCAGAAATCACCGATCCGCGTAGCCGGTCGATCAAGCTCCGCCACCTGGCCGCCATGGCCAGCGGCCATACGCGCGAGATGATCGGGGAGGCGAGCATGCGCGACCCGGCAGATCCGGCGCGGGGCATGCTGCTCATTCCACCCGACCGCGAACCGGGCACTGTCTTCGCCTATAACCAGCCCTGTACGTACGCGCTGGCCAGCGTCATCCAGCGCAATGCCGGCATGCCTTTGACTCAGTACCTGCGACCACGGCTGTTCGACCCGTTGGGCGTCGGCCACGTTGGTTGGCTCAGATGGCCCGGCGGACACGAGCAGGGCCACACCGGCCTCCACGCCCGTACCGAGGACATCGCCAAACTTGGGCAGCTCTACCTGCAGCGCGGACGATGGGGTGACACCCAGCTGATCTCGGAAGAGTGGGTTGAGCAGGCGACCTCCCACCAGGTCGACACGTCCACGCCGGACCAGCCCAATCCCGACTGGCGGCAGGGTTATGGCTTCCAGTTCTGGATGGCAAGACACGGTTACCGCGGCGACGGAGCATTCGGGCAGTTCTGCGTGATCCTGCCCGAGCAGGAAACCGTCATTGCGACAACCGCTTGCACCATGGAAATGCAGTCGGTCTTGGACGCGATGTGGGCCCATCTCCTGCCCGGACTCGGCAGCAGCGCATCTGACAACCGCCTTGAGCAGGGTCGGCTTGATGCCCGCCTTGCAGACCTACGGCTACCGGCCCGCTCGGGCCAACAGGCACCAGTGGACTGGCAGGACTGGGTTGCTGAGCCGTTTTCCGTGGCCGCTCCGGACGAGGAGAGCATTCAAGCACCGCCGACTTTGAGGTCAGTGCAGGTGGCGCGTTCAGCTGACGGTTTACAAATGACACTTGTCGAGCCGGCGGACGCGATCACATTTTCAGTCGGCAGCGGCGACTGGACTGTTTCTGCTCCGACCAACCGCCGCGGTGACACGATCCCAGTCGCAGCATCCGGCGGCTGGTTGGACGATCACACCTTGCGGGTGGAGGTCATCTTCCTGGAGACACCGCACCGGATGGATATCTCGTGCTCGCTGCATGGCCGGATCGCGGAGGCCGTCTGGCGCCTGCCTCCGCTATTCCAAGCCACTCTGGAACACCTGCACTGTCCAAACTGAACTCGACCGGGGCGGGGGCGGGCCGTTTGTCGTCTCAAGATGGCTCGCGACCAGGGTTGTTGCCATTTCGGAGGTCGTTTACCGTCTCAAGATGGCTGGCCACCCGGGATGGCGCAGGTCGGAGGTCGTTTCCCGTCTCAAGATGGCTCGCGACCCGGGAAGACCGCGCCACCGCGCCTGCTAGACCTCTCGCGCCTCACCACCGGTCCCGCCGAGCTGTACCTCAACGGTCCGCTCTTCGGCACCGCGGAGAATCACCAGCTGGATCACACCGTCGGCTGCTGTATCGAGGGCTCCGTAAAGATCGTCGGCGTCACGTACGGGCCGCCCCGCGGCCTGAGTGATCAGGTCGCCGGTCTCGAGACCGGCCCTGGACGCTGGGGTGTCTTCTTCCACCATCCGAATCAGCAGCCCTTGGGCTTCCGGCAGGCCGACCGCGCGCCGCATCCTGCTAGCGACATGCGGCGGCGCTACGCCGATACCGAGCCGAACTCGACGTTGCGACTCTCCGCGGCCCAGGCTGTCGACCCGAGCCCGGAGGCTCTCATCCGCAGGGATCGCCAAATAGAAACCCTCGCCCAGACGGTTGGTGTTCACGCCCAGAAGCTGTCCGTCGGCGTTGACGATTGGCCCACCAGATGAGCCCGGCAGCAGTGGGGCATCGTGCTCCAAACTTCCGGTTATGCGCCGGCCTCGAGGCCCTCGGAAGCTCCGTTCCAGGCCGGTTACGAAGCCGAGCGTCACGCGCAGACCCCGCCCGCCTGGATTCGAGAGCGCGAAGACAGGAGCGCCGATTCCCGGCGTACCGTCGGTGGCCCATTCGATCGCTGGCGAGTCGCCGGTCTCGACATCGATGATGGCGATGTCTCCGTCGATGTCGATTCCCTGTATTCGGCCAGTTCCCGTGTGTCCGTCGGGAAACGTGACATCGACCTCGTCGGAACGAACGTTGTGCGCGTTAGTCAGTACCTGGCCGCTGCCGATGACCACGCCGGATCCAATGCCCCAGCGTTGCCCGATGCCGACGACCGCCTGGCCAGAACGCTGTGCCACTCCGTTGATTTCTTGCTGGATTTCGTCCAACAGTCCCATGGTGACCTCCCATCTCAGTAGTAACTTGCAAGTTACTACTAACTTCGGATCAGTCAACCCCAACGGATACGGTTTGTCTGTGAGCGAACGCGAAACAGGTACCCGCGAGCATGTGCCCTCCCCATTGGCCGTTGCTTTGGCTCGGGTCGGCGATCGGTGGACCCTGCTCGTCGTACAAGCGTTGCTTTCCGGACCTCGACGATTCAATGAGTTGCTGCAGGAGATCCCCGGAATTGCGCCGAACATCCTGTCGGAACGCCTCAAGCGGCTGGAACGCGACGCGCTCTTGGTGTCACGGCCGTACATCGAGCGACCGCCTCGCGCGGCTTACGAGCTGACTGCCGAGGGGATGGACCTGGCAGGTGCGCTTCGCCTGCTCGAACATTGGGGAGCGCGGCACTCGCTCCCCGGCGAAGGGCCTCGACATGCCGCATGCGGCACCGTTATCGAGGCCAGGTGGTATTGCCCCACCTGCGATCAGCTCGTCGACCAGGATGACGCGGGAATGGAGATGCGTTTCCTCTAGCCGTACCGACGCGCGGAGTCAATGTGGTCGCATCCAAGACACCAGCACAGCGAGAGCGAGGCGGCGGCCATGACCGATCAGATCTGTGAGCTCGTGATAACTGCCGACAGCGAAGATTGGCTGCTCGGCTTCACGCGATCACTTGTCAGCGAACGCCTTGTCGCCTGCGGGCAACACGTCACTCGGATCCGATCCATCTACCGGTGGAATGACGAGATTCATCATGACGACGAAAGCCGTGTCGCCCTGCACACCAGGCTGCGGCTGGTCCCGGCGATCATGGATCGGGTCGGGCGCGAGCACCCATACGACGTACCTTGCGTGATTGCTTTACCTATCGCCATGGCCAATCGCGAGTACCTCGACTGGGTTCTTGCGGAAACCAAGGATCCCGATGACCATGGGGAATCCGGCCGAACATGATCGTCAGCGTGCGCCGAGCAGATGCTCCAGGGCTAGTTGTTGTACCCGAACAAAGCCGAAGCCGTTGCCGTTGAAATAGGCCTCGGCATCAAAATTGTCGTACGCGTCCGCATCCGCAAGCAGGCTCTCGAGCGTCTCGCCCGATCGAAGGGTCGGTTCTCGCAGTTGCTCAACCCTCGCAGCGGTGAGCGCTTCCTGCACCTCAGGATCGGCGCGGAAGGCGGCGGCTCGCTCTTTCAAGATCAAGTACATCCGCATGTTGGCTCGCGCCGATTCCCAAACGCCCGTGTAGTCCTCGGTACGGCTCGGTTTGTAGTCGAAGTGCCGCGGCCCGTCGTACGACGGACCTCCGTTCGGACCACCGTTCTCGAGCAGATCGACCAGCGAGAAGGCATTCTGCAGATCACCGTGAGCGAAGACGAGATCTTGATCAAACTTGATCGAGCGCTGGCCGTTGAGGTCGATGTGAAAAAGCTTGCCTGCGTCCAGCGCTTGGGCCACTCCGTGGGTGAAGTTGAGGCCCGCCATCTGTTCATGACCGACCTCTGGGTTGACACCAAAGAGCTCGGAACGATCAAGAGTTTCGATGAACGCCAGCGCGTGCCCGACCGTTGGCAGCAGGATGTCGCCGCGTGGCTCATTCGGCTTAGGCTCGAGCGCAAACCGAAGCGAGTAGCCCTGTTCGGTGACGTAGTCGGCCAGCAGATTCAGAGCTTCCCGGTAGCGCGCGAGGGCTGCAAGTACGTCCTTGGCGAAGTCGTATTCGCTGCCTTCCCGACCGCCCCACATGACAAAGGTCTGGGCGCCCAGATCAGCGGCAAGATCAAGATTGCGGAGCAGCTTGCGTACGGCATATCGGCGGACGCCGCGATCGTTGGAGGTCAGACCGCCGTCCTTGAACACTGGATGGCTGAACAGGTTCGTGGTGATCATGGGAATCACCAGTCCGGTATTCGCCAGTGCTTTCTTCAGTCTGCTGATCTGGTTGTCCCGGTCTGCGTCCGTTGCGCCGAAGGGGAACAGATCGTTGTCGTGGAAGGTCAGTCCATACGCGCCCAGCTCCGACAAGCGTTCGACTGCCTCGACCACATCCAGTGGGCCGCGACTGGGTACGCCGAATTGATCTTGACCGACCCACCCGATCGTCCACAGACCGAATGAGAACTTGTCGTCTCGGCTTGGCTCTCGTGTCATCCGAGTCAGCCTAGTGGGCTGTGTTGAACTGTTGGCCATGGACTATCCCCGATTCCTCGATTGCCTCGAGAGTGACTTCGCCCGTCTTCGGGCCATCGTGCCGGCCAAACCCACCGCGGCGGTGCCGAGCTGTCCTGGCTGGACCGTTGCCGATCTGACCCGGCACGTCGGCGAGGTGTACCTGCACAAGACCTTGGCCATGCGCGAGGGCGTCGAGCCAGAGCCGTGGCCACCGAG
>JBKPML010000066.1:0-6905 GCA_046732135.1 Actinomycetota bacterium | reverse complement strand
GAGCTCATGGCGGACGAGCTTGTGGTTATCGGGCGGGGCAGGTTGATCGCATCGGGGACGGTCGAGTCATTCGTCCGCGACTTCACCGGCACGTCGGTGCTCGTGCGCAGTCCGCAGATCGACACCTTGATCGAGGCAGTGGTTCAGGCGGTGCCCGGGGTCGAGGTCGCGAGGGAAACTGACGGTACCGCCTTGCTGGCCGGTGTCGAGACCGCTCGAGTGGGCGAGATTGCGGCCAAGACAGGCCTGATACTGCATGAGTTGGCCACCCGCACCGCGTCGCTGGAGGAGGCCTTCTTCGAGGCGAGCGGCGCGACCGAGGAATATGTCGCCCGCCCGGTCACCGCACCAGTGTCTTCAGGAGGGACGCCATGACCGACGCGTTGAGATTTGAAAGTGTGCGGGTAAGCACCATCCGCTCGACGTCCTGGATAGCGCTGGTGGGTTTACTGCTCTGCGCCCTGGTCGCCCTGGGCTTTGGGCTCGACTCCCCCGAGACGGGCCTCTCCGCTGCAGAGACCACGCTTCTGCTCGCGGCCGGTGGAGAAAGCCTGCGGTTCTCGGTCATGGGGTTCGCGGTGGCACTGATCGGCGTCCTCGCGACCGGCCACGAATACCGTTACGGCACGATCCTCCCTACCCTCACCGCGATGCCGCGGCGGTCCGCGTTGCTTGCGGCCAAGCTGCTGATCGTCGCAGCAGTGTCGGCGGCTGCCGCGGTGACTGCGATCGCCATCTGCTGGCTGGTCGGCACGTTCACCATCGGCCCGCTGCCGCGGCTCGTCGAGGAACCGATTCCCGCGGTACTCGCCGGCCAGATCGTCCTCGTCATGCTTTACGGTGTTCTCGGCGCTGTGCTCGGCCAGCTGACCCGGGGCCTCACCGCAGCCATTGTGATCATGCTCACCCTGCCGCTGCTCATCGAACCGGTTATCACGGCGCTTGCCGGACTTGAGTCGCTTGCCGGGCTGCGGGACGTCGTCCCGTACCTGCCGTTCACGGCAGGCATGCGGCTAGTCTCCGCAGGAATGCCTGATGCAAGTCCGGATGCAACCCTCCTCAGCCGATGGGAGGGCGGCGCGGTGTTCGCGGGCTTTGTCGCACTCCTCCTCGCTGCTGCGTGGATCCTGTTCGAGCGCCGTGACGCGTGATACCTAGGCTTCCGCAACCTGCCGCCGGCGGAGGCGTTCCGCGCCGAACCCGACAAGCACAACTGTGAGACCCGCCGCGGCCACGGCGGCCAGTAAGTAGGCGCCCGCCAGATAGGCGCCGACTGCGGCACCTCCGAGGCCCCAGGCGGAGGCCGCCGCGTAGGGAGCTAGCCCGCCGGTGTAGCGGAGAATCGCAGCTGCGGTCGCGGTGGCGCCGAGCAGGATGGCTAGCTGTCCCAAGGTGCCGGCTGTCCCGGTCAGCGGGGCGCCGCTGCCTGCCAAAGCCGTGGCGAGGTTCAGCCAGATGGCGATGCTGGTCCATCCTGTATAGAGCCCGAGTGTTCCCCAGAGCAGGCTGCGACCGAGAAGGCTCCACTGGGCAATCCGCGAGCGGTTTTGTCGTGCGATCTTCACCGCCCAGAGCAGGCTGCCGAAGAGGCCTATGAATACGACAAGCGTGGTCCATACCGGCTCAAGTTCTGCGGCAACCAGCCACAGGCTGAAGCCGACGGTGACCAACAACATCGGCATGGCCAGCCGGTTGCGAATGTCCAAGTCGGGTTGCCGGCGTGGCCAGGCCCAGACTGCGTACGCGATCGAGATCGCAATGATCACACTCCAGATTGAGAATGCCGGCCCGGGAGGCACGATGAGCGGCTCCCCCGGACGGTTGGCTGTCGTGAATGCTCCGCCGAATGCGCTTACCAGAACCGAGGCGACCGCCTGTCCTACGGCGAGAACGACAAGCGCCGTCCGTACCGCGACGCGGTTGTCGGTCATGGTGGCATCCAGGGTTTGACTGGCCATGTAGCTTCCTTCCGAATTCATCTTAGTCACTAAGATTATTGGCCACTCTGCTTTTAACCAAGCTGCATGCGCCAGGAGGATGTGGTGGTGGACTTGGCAGGCGTCAACGAGGAGATCATCGATCTTGTCCGTGAGCTGGGTGTCGAGGCGCAGCAGATAGCACACGCCTTCGCCGCCGAGCAGGGTCTACACGACACCGATCTGCGGGCCCTGCTGCATGTGATGCGTGCCGAGAACAGCGGTCATCCGACGACGGCGGGCGGCCTGGGCGCTGTTCTGGGGATCACATCAGGAGCGGTCACCGGCGTTGTTGATCGTCTCGTTCGCTCCGGACACGTCGAGCGCCGCGCCGATGACCGCGACCGGCGCAAGGTCGTACTCCGCTACGCGCCCTCCGCCCGAGCCGTGGCCGAGGAGTTCTTCGCCCCGCTGGGCATGGTGAGCAACCAGGTTATGAGCCGGTTCAGCGCCACAGAACTGCAGACTGTTCGTCGGTTCCTGCGGCAGATGACAGACGCAATGGCCGAGCATGCCCGCTGGCGGGAGCGACGCCAGTTTGAACCGCAACCCCTGCGGCCGGCCGACGAGACCTGAACCAGACGCACTGAGAGATTGGGCGGCATTAGACGCCCGGCACCCTCTCGACCCTGGATAACCTCGCGGTAAGGAGGACCGGCATGGATCGGGCGGCAGTCATCGAGGAGATGGAGTGGACCCGGAGAAACTTCTCGATGCTCATGCTTGATGCTCGTCGACTGCTGATCCGTCGTTGCCAGGCATCGGCAGGCGACGGCGGCCCGCCACCCAGCGGCCAGCAAGTCCAATGCCGAAAACGGCGAGGCCGACGACCACTGACTGCCACGGCAAGGTGGCCACGAGGACCAGGCACCCGCCGGCACCGAGCAGGTTGAGCCAGCGAGGCCAGCGGCGGTGCCTTGCGGTCTGGGTGAACGCCGAAGCGTTGGCAATGCTGTAGTAGATCAGTACGCCGAAGGAAGAGAAACCGATCACCCCGCGCAGGTCGGTGGTGACGACGAGGGCGCTGACGATAAGGGCAAGGGTGACTTCTGCCCGGTGCGGCACGCGGAAGCGGGGGTGGACTGCAGCAAGTCCTCCCGGCAGGTCGTGGTGGCGGGCCATCGCCAAGGTCGTACGGCCAATGCCGGCGATCAGGGCAAGCAGCGCGCCGAGAGAGGCGAGTGCAGCGCCACCCCGGACCACAGACTCGAGCGCGGCTGCGCCGCCCGCGGCTTGGACTGCGGTGGTCAGCGGGGTCGTCGCGCTGGCAAGACGCTGCGGGCCGGCGGCAGCAAGGACGGCGATTCCGACCGTGAAGTAGACGGCGACGGTGATCATCAACGCGATGGGGATGGCTCGCGGGATAGTCCGCTGTGGGTCGCGAACCTCCTCACCCATCGTGGCGATCCGGGCGTAGCCAGCGAAGGCGAAGAACAACAGCCCGGCGGCCTGCAAGATCCCGTACGCCCCGCCCGCCCAGAGCGCTGGCCAGCCCCCCAGGTGCTCCAGACTGGCCTGCCCGCCTGCCCAAATAGCGACGACAACGACTGTCAAGCAGGCCAGGGTGGCAGCGACCAGCACCCGAGTCAGCAGTGCGGTCTTGGTGACTCCGCGATAATTCAGGGCCGCTAGTCCCAAAACTCCGGCTACCGCGACCAGGCGTTGGGCCCATGGTGGGCTCGGCACAGCGTATGCGGCGAAGGTGAGCGCCATCGCCGCGCAGGAGGCGGTCTTGCCCACGACGAATCCCCAACCGGCGATAAACCCCCACCAGGGCCCGAGTCGCTCCCGCCCGTAGATATACGTACCGCCCGACGTTGGGTACTGGGCGGCAAGTTGGGCGGAGGCGACAGCGTTGCAGTACGCAATCACCGCGGCCAGTGCGAGGCCGATCAGAAGACCGGTGCCGGCCGCTTGGGCGGCTGGGCCGAAGACAACGAAGACTCCGGCGCCGATCATCGACCCTAAGCCGATCACTACCGCGTCGCCGGTACCCAGCCTGCGCTCCAGAGCGTGATCAGCGCTATTCACGCCGACCCCTACCGACCAGCCGTACGGCGTTGGGACGGCGTCAGTGGAGGCCGGCCTTCAGTAGCACGACCAAGATTCCGAGCATGGCCCCGACAGAGGCGCTTAGCAGGCTGCCCCCGCGCCCGAGTCCGCGGCGACGCCCGGCGAGGAAGTTGTAGACGGTCGACAACACAGTGCTGGCAATGACAGCTATCCGCGCTCCGGTTGGAATTTGTACGCCGACGAGCCGAGTGATGAGCAAAATGAGGGCGGGCATTAACGCAGCCGCCAGAATTGGCCAGGTTTCTCCGAGCGCTTCTCAGAATGCCTCCATGGATGTCTGCGATGTTTGACCGAATCACCCAACGTTCAAGCGTGCAGGTGCGTCAGCCAGTAGATGAACGCTGTTCCGAGAATGGCGAAGACGAGCCGCGTCTTTTCTAGATGCCCCGCTGCTGCGGCGATAACCGCGGCGGACACGACTGTGCCCGTGATCATGCCTTCGCCGTTGATCATCCCAAGCGAGTCGCGTTCAATCTCAAGCCTCGACGCCCTGTGGCGGCGGCTCTCATTGGCGCTCATTCTTGGCTGAATCAATCCAATGCTCGGGACATGCCTCAAGCATTGCATCTCGGGTCTTCATCGGGGATCCCAACCTTGGGCAACCAGCTAACTACTCCACGCTGCTGTAGGCATCCCCGATAACTGCGACGCTAGGTTCGATGCCATCGCGGTTGCTCAGCTGAGCATTCGGCAGGAGCTGAAGAGCCGCCGGCCAGGTCGTACGCCTGTTACACCCCGGGAGCAAACATGACCGCAACTCGAGCGGTGATCACCGCCATGGACGTGCGGGACGTCCGCTTCCCCACCTCTGAGCAGCTAGACGGATCGGACGCCATGAACCCTGAACCCGACTACTCCGCAGCGTACGTGATCTTGCAGACCAACGCCGCGGATGGGCTGGAGGGCCACGCTCTCGCATTCACCACTGGCCCGGGCAATGACGTCCAGGCTCAAGCGATCGAGGCACTGCGTGATCATGTGGTCGGTGTTGACGTGCATGAGACCTGCGCGGACTTGGGTGGGTTCAGCCGTCGCCTCGTACACGACCCGCACCTGCGGTGGCTTGGCCCCGAGAAGGGCGTGATCCACATGGCAATGGGGGCCGTCATCAATGCCGCGTGGGATCTAGCCGCCAGGCGCGCCGGTAAACCAGTGTGGCAATTCTTGGCTGAGATGTCACCGGAGGACCTGGTCGGGATGGTCGACTATCGCTACCTCAGCGACGCCATCACCCCAAGGGAGTCGCTGGAAATCCTGCGTCGAGCGGAACCGGGCCGTGCCGAGCGAGCGGCCTTGCTGCGGTCCAACGGGTATCCGGCCTATACAACGAGTCCCGGCTGGCTGGGCTACTCAGACGCAAAGCTGCAGCGACTCGCCAGGGAGGCCGTCGCAGATGGTTTCACCCAGATCAAACTCAAGGTCGGGGCGAGCATCGACGAGGACGTACGCCGAATGCGCCTGGCCCGTGAGGTCGTGGGCCCTGATATCCGGATTGCGGTTGACGCGAATCAGCGGTGGGACGTGGGCGCGGCGGTGCCGTGGATGAGACGTCTGGCAGCGTACGACCCGTACTGGATTGAGGAGCCGACGTCTCCCGACGACATCCTTGGTCACGCCCGCATCCGCCGGGAGATCTCTCCGATCAAGGTGGCCACTGGCGAGCACATAGCCAACCGGGTCGTCTTCAAGCAACTGCTTCAGGCAGCCGCCGTGGACATTCTTCAGATCGATGCCGCACGCGTCGGCGGCATTAATGAGAACATCGCGATCTTGCTGCTGGCCGCCAAGTTCGGCGTACCCGTGTGTCCGCACGCCGGCGGTGTCGGATTATGCGAAATGGTGCAGCACCTGGCCATGTTCGACTTCGTAGCCGTCTCCGGCACGACGCAGGACCGGGTCCTGGAGTACGTCGACCATTTGCACGAGCACTTCGTGGACCCAGTACGAATGCGTCAGGGGCACTATCAAGCCCCGTCAGCCCCAGGACTCAGCGCCGAGATCCGTGCCGAGTCGCTGGATGCGTATGCCTATCCGAACGGGCCGGTTTGGGCTGAGCGCCGTGCTTGACGAAGGCGTCCGAGGTCACACCGCGGATGGTTTCATCGACGCCCACCACCACGTTTGGGACTTGACGCGTCGTCCACAGCCGTGGCTGGCCGAGCCCGGTCTTGGTGCTTTGCGCCGTTCCTTCACCACCACCGATCTGGTCGCTGATACAACCGCCGGCCTGTTTGGTCGGAAGCTATCAGCAACGGTCCTCGTGCAGTGCCTTCCTTTGGTTGTGGAAACCGAGGAACTCCTAGTTCTAGCAGAGCAAGATCAGTTCGTGGCAGGCGTCGTCGGCTGGGTTGACCTGACAGAGCCCCGGGTGGGAAACCAGCTCGATCGGTTGGGAAGCGTTCCGGGCGGGCAGTTGCTGGTCGGTGTCCGGCACCTGGTGCAAGCCGAGGCCGATCCAAACTGGTTGTTGCGCAACGATGTGCGCCGCGGCCTGGATGAGGTCGCAGAGCGTGGCCTGTGCTACGACCTCCTGATCTTGCCCCACCAACTGGCGGCGGCGGCCACCTTGGCCGCAGAGGCCCCCAACCTGCGACTGGTCCTTGATCATGCGGCGAAGCCTCCGCTACGCTCCGGCGATCTTGGTGAGTGTGTTGAACCGAGACCGCAGGTTCTCCACGGCTACCATCATCGTCAGCTCCACGAGTGCCGCGTCACCCAAGTCGTCCCGCAGCTCACCGGCGAGCTCGTCGGTGACCTCGGGCGGCGTCGCCGTCATTGCCTCGGCATACTCGATCACGCGGCTCTCTACAGGCGTGAAGGTGTCCGGATGGTCACGCCAGACGGGTACCTTCTCGA
>JBKPML010000065.1:0-15929 GCA_046732135.1 Actinomycetota bacterium | reverse complement strand
TGGCACCGAGGACCTGAGCCGAATTCTGAACAGCGAGCGAATCGACCGCTAACCGCACACTTCGGCGGCCCGGATGGGGTAATGTCTGCCACCGTCGCTGCCGGACTGCGGGGTCTGGGCGACCACAGCAGATCGGGAGTGCGCTGCCGAGCTGCAGAGGGGGCGTTGCCATGAAGAAGTCCTTGGTTCGCGGCTTCGGGGCAGCCTTGATTCTGGGGCTGTTCTCTGTGGGCCTTGTCGCAAGTCCGGTAGGTGCGTCCACCATCATCACCGGTTCCTGCACCGACGGCGGCGGCATCGTCTGGCAGACGCAGGTCAAGTGGGGCAATACCTATGTGAACTCGGCGGGCCAGACCATGATCTTGATCGACTTTGCGGGCTGGACGACAAACCGCGGAGCGACGGCGACAGACTCGATCGTCAAGAGTTTCGGCCCGGATGGGACGGTCCTGCAAACGCTGACTCGTACTGCGATGTTCGATTACCGCTCGGGCACCGTCTACGACTCCCGGAACCCGGTGAACCCGCCCAGCTCCCCCGGCAACTCGAAGATCACCGTCACCGTCGGTCGAGACGGTGACGGCTACGCCAACTGCACCGTCACCTATGTCCAGCCGCCGACGACCGCCGACCCGATCATCGCCGCCGCAGGCGACTTGGTGTGCGCTCCTGGTTATTACGTTACGAGGACGCGTTGCCAGCACAAGGCCGTCTCGAACTCGATCCTCGCTGCGCGTCCCGCGGCGTTCCTCGCACTCGGAGACAACCAGTACGAGTCCGGCTCGCTGGCGGACTTCAAGTCGATGTACGAGCCGTCCTACGGGCGCTTCAAGGCTTCAACGCGACCCGCCCCGGGCAATGAGGACTACGACACCACGAACGCTGCCGGCTACTACAGCTACTTCGGCTCGCTTGCCGGCGATCCCAGTAAGGGCTATCGCTCCTTCGACATCGATGACTGGCACATCGTGCAGCTCAACTCGGAGAAGGACATCTCGGCCGCCGGTGCCCAAGTTGCGTGGTTGAAGGACGATCTGGTCAACAACACCAAACGTTGCGTGCTCGCCTATATCCATCGGCCGAGGTTTGGCAGGGTCGCCAACCCGCAACTGCAGCCCATCTGGGCTGTGCTGGCAGATGGCGGCGTCACGCTGATGCTGGCCGGCCACGATCACGATTACCAGGTGCACCCGAAGAAGAACGCCTCGGGAGCCGTCTCTTCGACTGGGCTCGCCGAAATCGTCGTCGGCACCGGCGGTCGCAGCGTGAATCCGAAGACGTGGCCGAACAGCAGTCCGCCCCTGGCCTTCGGCAGCGACACCTTCGGCTGGCTGAGCATCAGGCTGCACTCGACGTCGGCCGAACTACGGTTCGTGCCGGTGGTGGGCAGCTTCTCCGACAGCCGGACGATCACCTGCAATTCCTAGTCCAGTAGCTCTCTCGCCGGACGCCGACCGATATCGATGCGTGGATAAGCCGTGGCGAACAGGACTTGCGGCGCGCGGTCTCGCTCAGGCGTTCTGCGGGAAGCCCAGGTTCAGCCCCCCGTGGCTGGGGTCGAGCCAGCGAGATGTGATCACCTTGCCCCGGGTGAAGAAGTGGACGCCCTCGACGCCGTGCGCGTGGGTGTCACCGAACAGGGAGTTCTTCCAACCGCCGAAGGAGTAGTAGGCCATCGGCACCGGCACCGGAACGTTGATGCCGATCATCCCGACCTTCACCTCGCTCTGGAACTGCCGAGCGGCGCCACCGTCATTGGTGAAGATCGCGACGCCGTTGCCGTACGGATTATCGTTGATCAGCTTCAGGCCATCGCCGTAGCTGTCCACCCGAACGACTGATAGCACCGGGCCGAAGATCTCGTCGGTGTAGACGGTCATCTCCGTCGTGACGTGGTCGAACAGGGTCGGACCTACGAAGAATCCCTCCCCGTCAGCGTCAACACCCGGATTGCGACCGTCCACCACTAAGGTCGCACCGGCGGCCTCGCCGGCATCGATGTACCCCAATACCCGGTCTCGGGCTTGCGCGGTCACGAGCGGCCCCATGTCACAGCTACGCCGGCCGTCGCCAGTCCGGAGCTTCCGCGCTCGGGTGGCGATCTTATCCACCAGCTCGTCTCCAATATCCCCCACCGCGACCACGGCAGAAATCGCCATGCATCGCTCTCCCGCGGACCCGAAGCCGGCGTTGATCGCCTGATCCGCAGCAAGATCAAGGTCGGCGTCTGGCAACACGAGCATGTGGTTCTTCGCGCCACCGAGCGCCTGCACCCGCTTGCCATGCGCGGTCCCGGTTTCGTAGACGTACCGGGCGATCGGCGTCGACCCGACGAACGAGATCGATTGGACGTCGGGATGGGTCAGCAGCCCGTCCACCGCGACCTTGTCGCCGTTGAGCACATTGAAGACACCATTCGGCAAGCCGGCTTCCTTCCACAGCTCAGCCATCCACAGCGCTGCGCTCGGAACCTTCTCACTCGGTTTCAGCACCACCGTGTTGCCCGCCGCAATCGCGATCGGGAAGAACCACATCGGCACCATGGCCGGGAAATTGAAGGGCGAAATGATCCCCACCACACCAAGCGGCTGCCGAGCCGAATGCACGTCGACCTTGGTGGACGCATTCTCGGTGAAAGAGCCCTTGATCAAATGCGAAATCCCGCAGGCGAACTCAACGACCTCCTGGCCGCGGGTGACCTCGCCGAGCGCGTCGGAGAGCACCTTGCCGTGTTCGGAGGTGATGATCGCCGCAAGTTCCTTCTTCCGCGCGTTCAACAGTTCACGGAACGCGAAAAGGATTTGCGTCCGTTTTGCCAATGAGGTGTCACGCCATTTAGGGAATGCAGAGTGCGCCGCAAGCACCACCTCGTTGACATCGTCCTCGCTGGCCAGGGCCAGCTGCGCAGTCACCTCACCAGTCGCCGGATCGGTCACGTCAGAAAACCGACCGCCCCTACCTTCGTATGTCTTGCCGTCTTTCCAGTGGTTGAGCGTCGCTGCCATGGCCCTTCCTATCGTTGGATCTTGCTGGTTGTCTTGGTCACGGCCGGTCGCCGATGAGATCCGGAGCGTGGATGTCCGGTTCAGCGTCGTCGTCCACGTTCCAATCAGCCGGTCGGGCGGCATGACCGGCCGGCTTTGGCACGTCCACATCACCGTCCAGCCGCACCGGCACCTTGTCGCCCGTCCGGATCGCCTGCACACCCGCCTCGCACACGGCTACCGCGGCAAACCCGTCCCAGGCTCCCGCGCCATCGATCGTTCCGACCTTCGCTGCCTCCACCCAGCGCTGCAACTCGGTGTTGTATGCCTGGCCGAAGCGATCAACGAAGCCGGCGGTGATCTTGCCACCCCAACGGCCGTCCGTTGATTTCAGCTGCAGATTCTGATCAAGACCGATGAGAGCGCTGCCCTTCTCCCCGATCACTTCGGTACGAACCTCGTACCCAACCTGAGTGCGGACGTAGATCTCATCGGTGACGATCCGGCCGGATTCGGTCTCGAAGATCACCAGCATCGGATCATGGGTACCCGTCGGCGCGATGCTGGTCGCGATGCCTTTGATCACCTGTACGCTGACGAGTTCCTCGTTTAGCAGGAATCGCGCGGAGTCCACCTCGTGCACGACCGAGTCACGCATCATGAATTCCGAAGTGAAGTGGTCGCCGACCGCGGGATTGCGATGGGTGCAGTGCACCATCAACGGGTTGCCCAAGCCGCCCGAGGAGATCAAGTTCTTCAGCGCGACATGCTCGACATCGAAGCGGCGCTGGAATCCAACCTGAATCAGCTGCCTGCCTAGTGCCGCCTCCTGCTGCACGAGAGCGAATGCCGATGCGACGTCGGTCGTCAGCGGTTTCTCGCACAGAAGCGGAATGCCCCGGTCCAGGCACGCCCTGACCTGAGACTCGTGCGCCTCTCCCGGGCTAGCGATAAGCACGGCGTCGACCTCAGGGTCATTGATCGCCTCGATCGGATCGGCTACGACCCGCGCGCCCACCTGAGCGGCGACCTGCTCTGCCTTGTCGGCAAGGAAGTCGTTGATCACCGTAACCCGCGCACCATGGATTCGTTTGCTGAGCGTGTCCGCGTGGAAACTGCCCATCATGCCGACGCCCAGCACGCCGATCCGCAAGTCGTTCACCGCGCACTCCTAAAGGCGAGGTTTGCACTGCTGCACGAACTCAGATAGGTCCTGGTGCGTTTAGCGATGGGCAGCGGCACGTCTGGCGGGCAGGGATAGAGGTCGTGCTCGACGATCGCGTCGATGTCGCGCCCCAGGTCGGAGACTGCATCCAGCAGCGGGCCCATCTCCGGCACCCCATTGGGTGGTTCGATCATGGCGCCCATCCGGACGGCCTCTGCGAATGACAGGTCTTTGTCCAAGACCTGTGACACGATCACCGGATTGACCTGCTTGAGGTGGAGGTAGCCGATCCGATCGGAGTAATTCTTGATCAACTCGAGGCAGTCGCCGCCGTAGTAGGCGATGTGTCCGGTGTCGAAGCAGAGGTTCACCCAGTGCGGGTTCGTCTCGGCCAGGAACCGCTCGATCTGCGGCTGGTATCCGACATGGCTGTCGGCATGGGAGTGAAACTGCAGCGCCAGCCCGTACTCACCGAGGACGCGCCGGCCGAGCTCGTTCATGCCCTCGGTGAGCCGCTTCCATTGATCCGCGCTCAGCTCCCGGTCCTCGAGCGCCTCGCCCGTCTTGTGATGCCGCCACGTGTCCGGAATGACGACGATGTGCTTACCGCCGACCGCCTGAGTCAGTGCCGCCACATTTGTCACCTGGGTCCACACGTCATCCCACGAGTCGGCTCGATGCAAGTGCTCGAAGACAGTCCCGGCCAACACTTTCAGGCCGCAAGCGTCGAGCTTGTCCTGCAGCTCCGCCGGGTCCTTTGACAAGTAGCCGTACGGCCCCAGCTCTATCCAGCCATACCCGGCCTCGACTACTTCCCGGAGGAACTGATCGGCCGGCAACTGCTCCGGGTCGCTCGGAAACCAAACCCCCCATGAATCTGGCGCTGTACCGATAGTGATCGTCGACATCCAACCTCTTTCTATAGATAGAGCTTCTGGCTGGCTTTGTACTGCTCGTAGGCTTTTCGAGCCCGCTTGGTGGAATCCAGGGTTGCTATGGCGCTGACCGGGACATCCCACCAGGACTTGGAGTCCGGAGCTTCGACCAGCGGATCGGTCTCCACGTGAATCACCACCGATTTCGTCGCCACCTTGGCCGCTTTGATTGCATCGGCGAGCTCCGCGGCAGTCCCCGCCTTGATCACTTCCAGGCCGAAGCTTGCCGCATTCGCGGCCAGGTCCACCGGCAGCTTTTCCCCGTCCAGACGCCCGGTCTCTGGGTTCCGGAAGCGGTACCTGGTGCCGAACCGTTGCGAGCCCAGGGATTCCGACAGGGACCCGATCGAGGCGTAGCCGTGATTCTGCACCAAGACGGTGATGATCTTGATGTCCTCCTGCACCGCGGTGGCGAGTTCGCTGGCCATCATCAGGTACGAACCGTCGCCAACCATCACGAAGACGTCCCGATCCGGGCAGGCAAGCCGTACGCCAAGCCCGCCAGCAACTTCGTAGCCCATGCAGGAGTAGCCGTACTCGACGTGGTAGCCCTTGGCATCGCGGGTGCGCCAGAGCTTGTGTAGGTCGCCCGGCATAGACCCGGCCGCGCAGACGACGACATCGCGGGGATCGGACAGCTCGTTGACCATGCCGATCACCTCGCTCTGAGTGAAGAGCCCGTCCGCTCCCGCGTTCGGGGTCTCCGGCAAGTAGGCGGTGCGGACGGTTTCGTCCCATTCCGCATTGAGATCGGCAATCGCGGAGGCGTAGCCGGAGTCAACCCTGTAGCCATCGAGCAATGGCTGCAGGCCTTCGAGCGTTTCCCGAGCGTCGGCCTGGACAGCCAGGCCGGCATGCTTGATGGCGTCCATGCTCGCGACATTGACGTTGACGAACCGGACATCGGGATTCTGGAAAGCAGTGCGGCTGGCCGTTGTGAAATCGCTGTACCGCGTGCCGATCCCGATCACCACGTCGGCGTCCCGTGCGATGGCGTTGGCCGCCGTGGTGCCGGTCGAACCGATTGCACCCAGGCACTGCGCGTGGTCATAAACCAGAGTGCCCTTCCCGGCCTGGCTCTGCCCCACGGGAATACCTGTTGCCTCGCAGAACGAAGCGAGCGCATCGGTGGCGCCGGAGTAGTGCACGCCGCCGCCTGCCACGATCAACGGCTTCTTGGCCGATCGAATCACGGCGGCCGCAGCCTCGAGCGCGGAACGTTCCGGCAGTGGTCGGGCCACATGCCAAACCCGCTTGTCGAACAGTGCCAGGGGCCAGTCGTACGCCTCGGCCTGGACGTCTTGAGGGAAGCACAAGGTCACCGCCCCGGTGTCTGCCGGGTCGGTCAGCACGCGCATCGCCGACATCAGCGCCGGGGGTAGCTGTTCTGCACGCCAGACCCGGTCGAAGTACCTGGACACCGGCCGGAAGGCGTCATTGACGGTGACGTCGCCGGAATCGGGCAACTCCAGCTCTTGGAGCAGCGGCGAGGCGCTGCGGCTGGCGAACGTGTCCGCCGGCAGCAGCAACACCGGCAGCCGATTGATCGTGGCGAGCGCCGCACCAGTCAGCATGTTGGTGGCGCCAGGCCCGATGCTGGTGCTCACCGCATAGGTTTGCAGCCGGTTCTTCATCCGCGTGTACGCAACCGCGGTGTGCACCATCGCCTGCTCGTTGCGGCCGAGGACGTATGGCAGCGTCTCGGGCTCTTCGAGCTCGGCCTGCAGCAGGGCCTGGCCGATCCCGGCGACATTCCCGTGCCCGAAGATGCCGAAACAGCCGGCGAAGAGCTTCTGCTCCGCGCCGTCGGACTCGGAGTACTGCGCGCCCAGGAACTTCACCAGGGCCTGGGCAACTGTGAGCGAGACGGTCTTGGTCACTCGGTTGTGTCCTTTTCAATCAGCCGAGGATCGTGGGACTGTGAGTTCCAGCTCTCCCGGACGAAGGCCTGGTCCGGATGGTCGGAGATCTTCCAGGCGCGCTCGGCGCCGGGCCCGGCCATCACGTTGAGGTAGTACATGTCGAATCCGGGAGCTGCCACACACGGGCCGTGCCACCCGTACGGAACCAGCACCGTGTCTCGATCATGCACCTCTTCCAGCAGCTCGATCTGCCCGCCCGGCGATGACGACGTACGCATGAATCCAAAGCCCGGCTGCCCCTGTCGCCCTGCAGCGATTTCGAAGTAGTAGATCTCCTCCAGTTCGGATTCGGCGTCGGTCGCCTCGTCGTGCTTGTGCGCCGGATATGACGACCAGTTACCGGCCGGGGTGATCACTTCGCAGGCGATGATCTTGGACGCCTCGAGCACTCCAGGAGTGCCGAAGTTCCGTACGGCACGGCTGGAAGGCCCCGCGCCCCGCAGCTCGACGGACACCGAATCAGCCGCCAGGTACTGGAGCGGTAATGACCGATCCGTCCGGGCGCCGCAGAGCGCAAACCGGCCACCATGCTGCGAGCGCAGCCTGGCGCCTTGCCCCATCCCGACATATCCGACGTCGGTAGGTCCGGCGAACACATTGCTTCGGCCGGCCAGATCCAGCTGCGAGCCGCCGGCCTCGACGCGAACCGCGCCGCTGAGCGGCAGCACGATGACCTCGTTGTCGCCGGTGGTGAAGTGGGAACTGCCGCCGGCCGCAAGTGTGGTGATCTTGAGCGACGTGTAACCCCACCCGGCCGACTCCGGTGTCACGTCGAGCTCGTAGCCGGCCGACCCCGCGGTACCGGCGGGCAAGTAATACTTGGACTTCACCGAATCACCGCACGAGCGATACGGCGGTGTCGACCGCGTTGGCTACGTCATCATCGGCTGGGTAGAGCATGGTCCGCCCTACCACTAGACCGCGAACCGACGGCAGTTTCAGTGCCGCTTGCCAAGCGGCATAGGTCTCGTCCGGGTCGCCGTCTGGATCGCCGCCCAGTAGCAGAGTCGGGAGCGAGGTGGCGTCCATCACGCGCTCCATCTCGTGTACCACCGGCAGCTTCAGCCAGGTGTACGCAGTAGAAGCACCGAGACCCTGCGCGATGTGAATCGACCTGATCACCGCGTCCGGTGAGAGGTCGTTGACCACCTTCCCGTCCCGGCGGCCAGACATGAATGGCTCCAGCATTGCAATCACGCCTGCCCGATTCAGCTCCGTGACCGCCCGACCGCATCGCTCGAGCGTTGATACGGTGCCGGCGTCGCCCAGATCGATCCGAAGCAGCATCTTCGCGCCCTCGAAACCCGCCGAGATCGTTCCCTTCACGTCATAACCGGTAGTCCGGTCGTCCATCTCGAAGGCTGCGCCCTGCAGGCCGCCTCGATTCATCGAGGCGAAAACCAGCTTGTCCTCCAACGCGCCAAGCAATAGCAGGTCCTCGGCGATGTCGGCCGTGGCCAGCAGCCCGTCGACGCCGGGCCGGGACAGAGCCGTCACCAGCCGGTCGAGCAACTCGGTCCGGCTCGCCATGGCCGTCGGGTTGCCGCCCGCGCCCAAGGCGCCCCGAGCCGGATGATCACAGGCGATGATCATCAACCTGCCGTCCTCGCCGAACAGCACGCGTCGACGGCGTGCCGCCAGGAGCGCGGCGATACGCTGCGGATCCCGGCTACGGATCTCGTTGATCTCGCTGATGCCACCCGCGAACGTGGCGCTAAGAGTGCCAGCGCTCATCGAGTCGCACCTTCCCTGTCGAAATGCACGGCAAGGGAGTCGGCCAGATCGGCATTCGGATCACCCCCGGCGAGCAAGGTGTCGATTTCGGCCGCCGTGGGCATGGCTGTCGAGCACTCGAGCCGGGAGGCGACGATCGCACCGGCCGCGTTGGCCTTGTGCAGCACCTTCATCACCGGCCATCCGGCCAACAGGCCGTGACACAACGAGCCGCCGAATGCGTCGCCGGCTCCAAGACCATTGAGCGGCCGGATCGGCAGCGGTGGCGACTCGACGCGTTCCGTTCGGGACTTGGCTAGGACACCCTTGGGGCCCTGCTTGACAATGGCCAGCTCCACCCCGGCTTCGAGCAGAGCATCAGCAGCATCCTCCGGTTCGGTTTCGCCAACGGCGACTTCGCATTCCTCGCGGTTGCCCACGGCCACCGTCACGTATGGCAACGCCTTGCGGACTTGCTCCCTGGCGGAAGCCGGGCCGTCCCAAAACATCGGGCGGTAGTCAAGATCAAGAACGGTGAAGCGCGTCCGGGCGCGAGCGTCCAATACAGCGAAATGAGACTCCCGGCTGGGCTCCTCGCTGAGCCCTGTTACCGACAGCCACATCAGCTGGGTTGAGCGCACTGCGTCGAAGTCGATATCAGACGACCTGACCTGAAGATCAGGGGCAGTCGGCTTGCGATAGAACCAGAGTGGGAAATCGTCGGGCGGAAAGATCTCGCAGAACGTGATCGGGGTCGGGAACTCGGAGTTGGTCACCACATACCGGTCGTCGACACCGAGTTCGCGGAGTGCTCTCCGGACGAATCGCCCGAACGGATCGTCTCCGACGCCAGTGATGATCGCGGACTTGCGCCCGAGTCGCGCAGCCGCGACGGCAACATTCGCAGTAGTGCCGCCCAGAAATTTGCCAAAGGTCTGGACGTCCTCGAGGCCCACGCCCACCTGCAGCGGATAGAGGTCGACCCCGCTGCGGCCGAATGTCAACACCTCAAGCGGCCGAGCTGACTCGCCCTGAGAGATATGGCCAGAGTCACTGCTCATAACTCTCCTTCGAGTCCGACTGGCCGCCGGCGGGTTCTGCAGCAACTTTATCGAGCTGGTTCCGGTAGGAGACTCTCTGGGAACCAGAGCCTATGCTGCCATTTGTTAAGACATAATGCCAATTCGCGGGATGTCGGCTGATCCATTAACACCGGTCAGGAATCCGATCCCCCAGGCAACATGCATCGCGGCCAGTACGAGCGGCAAACGTAGTCGTGCTGCCACCGACATCGGTCCCGCAGCTAGCGAACCCGCCAAGACCACAGCGAGATAGCTCGCGGGGAGCAGGAATGCGACACGCAGCGGTCGGGAGCCGGTCAGCAACCCGACCAGGCCCACCGCAGTTCCGCCTGCAGTCCCGATCACGGCCATCGGCGGCGCCAAATAGCGCAGGCTCGCGGTTTCCGGATAGCGGCGCATGACCTCCCTGCGCCACTTCCCGGTGTGATACATCTGCCGAACCAGCGCGGTCAGGTTGGACCGCGGCCGGTAGGTGACCCGTAGCTCAGGCGAAAACCAGATCTTGTGCCCTTGGCTGCGCAATCGGTAATTGAGTTCCCAATCCTGAGCTCGGTGCAGCGACTCGTCGAAGCCGCCGACCGCCTGCAACGCCTCCTTACGGAACACGCCCAAGAACACGGTGTCTGCTTCTCCAGCCGGAGAGGACGGCAGATGAAATGCGCCGCCGCCCAAGCCAAGTTTCGTGGTGTAGGCAATCGCAACGGCCTGCTCGAACGGTGTTGTGCCGCGGGCGTCCATAACCCCGCCGACGTTGGCTGCTCCGGTCTCGCCGAGCAGTTGCACTGCTCGTTCGATGTAGCCGTCGGTCAGCTCGCCATGGCCGTCGACGCGGACGACGATGTTGTTTCGAGCGGCCGCAATGGCCAAATTCAGACCGGCGGGGGTTGTACCCGCGGGGTTGTCGATCAGGCGGATCCTTGAGTCACCGGCAGCCAGCTCGCCGGCGATCTCGGAAGTTCGGTCACGGCTCGGGCCAACGGCCAGGAGCACCTCCAACTCGCCGGGATACTCCTGCGCCAGTACCTTGCGAACCGCAGTAGGGAGATAGAGCTCCTCGTTCCGCACCGGCATCACGACGCTGACCCCGGGCCAGCGACCATCATTGATCAGGTTTCCCGCGGCGGGCACTCCGACATCCTGCCAGCCGGTTGCCTCAGGCGGCGCAGATCTTGGTCAGATCGCTTGTTTCAGGTCCACGGGTCGACTCGCCGGCTTTGCTCGACTCCTTGGGCCGGAGGCTGGAAGCTCCCGTCGGCATTTCGGATGCCGACGGCTGCGATCCCTCGTCTGCTGCTTCAGCAACCCGGATCCTCACGGCAACCGTGTCGCGTACGAGCGCGAAATCCGGATCACTCGGGTGGATCAGCGGCGGCATGAAGGCGACGCTGGACACCGGCAACTTCTTGGCTGCGAGAGCAAGTTCGACCATCGTGGAAAGGTTGGAAGCCGGGATGTTGGTTGCCATGATCTGTTTGCCGGCTGCTGCGATCTTGTTGAACTTCGTCAGTACGGTCAGCGGGTCAAGTTGGTTCAACATCGCGTTCATGACGCACTTCTGGCGAACCATCCGGTCGTAGTCGGAGGAATCAGCCCGGGATCGCGCGAACCACAAGGCCTCCCGGCCGTCCAGATGACGGTTCTTGCCCGCCTCCACATAGCCGGAGATCCTGCTAGACCCCCCGCCAATCGGCACCCGCCGGTAGACGTCCATAGTGATCCCGCCAACAGCATCGACCAGGGACTTGAAGCCTTTGAGATCGACGAGAACCCAGTAGTTGATCCGCAGCCCGATAGCACCCTCGACAGCTTCCTTAGTGGCCTGGGCGCCGGGGTTCTGCACGCCCGGATAGAGGTCCTTGTGCGACATCGCATAGGTATAGACCCCGTTGAGCATGCACGATCGGTCCGCGCAGTAGTACCCGTGAGGAAAGCTTTCCTGCAGCGGCGACCAGTCGGGGAACGGAACGCGCTCCATGTTGCGTGGCAGGCTGATCAATACCGTGCGGCCGGTTTCGGCATCCACACTTGCCACGGTCAGGCTGTCCGGACGTAGTCCGACCCGATTCTTCCCGGCATCGCCGCCCAGCAGCAAGATGTTGTACCGGCCCGCTCTCACCGTGTGATCGCCACCGCCAGGAAACACGGTCTGCACCACATCACGCTGGACCGATAGCGCGGATGCGCCGGCCCCAAGTGCGGTGACGATGGCGAGAATGACGAGCAGCGTGACCAGCGCTAGGCCCAACCGGTGACGTCCGGCAAGCTCAGGCGGTCGGGAGATGCGCCAGGCATCAACCAGCAGCACGGTCCAGCCGATGCCGATAATCACCAGCACGCCCTGGATCACCCGAGATGTAACAGGTAAGGCGAAGAGATCTACCGCGCCGCTCGGCCATAGGACGGCAAGAATGCCGGTGGTGATGACTACCGCCCAAAGCCCTGCCCAGCCGCGGAGTGCGGCTCGCCCGATTCGGATATTTCCGGCCGCTATCTGGGCCGAACCGGGCAAGATGAGCGTCATTCCGATATAGGTCAGCGCTCGGCGCAACCGAATCAGCTCGCTGCGCTGCTGGGGGCTCCGCAACGAGGATATGACGGGGCGGACGTCCTCGGACGTGCGAGTGGACACCAAGAGCCTTTCGGGTTCGCGTTCGGGCCCCTTGGCCAGGGGAAGGCTTGAGCCAGTATCTCTGCGTCGCGGGCCATGTCTCGCCATGCCACGCCGCGCTTCTGCATTCGCGTACCCTCTTATGACATGTCGCCGAGCCAGAATGAGGACCTCGACTGGCTCTACGGCAGGGAGCGAAGCCAAGGCGCTAACCCAAATCCGCCCGAGCCGACGAAACTTATGTCGCCGCCGCCCAGCCCGCCGGCCCGCGCTTCCCGTCCTACCCCGAGCCAGGCGCCCGCAGCATATCCCCCGGCTCCACCCGCTCAGCCGTATCGGCCGCGGAAGAGGCGTTCCGGAGTCCGTACGTTTTTTCTGGTTCTGGTCACGGTGCTGGTCGCGTGGCTTGTCGCGTTGATCGCCATTCCGGCCTACGCCTGGAGCCAGGTGGAACGTGTCGACGATGTTCCGGCGGGCAAGCGGATCGCCGACCAGCCGGGCAAGACCTTCCTGCTGGTGGGATCGGACTCCCGGGAGGGGCTCAGCAAGGCGGAGCAGAAAAGGCTCGGCACCGGAGACACGGCGGGCCGGCGCACCGACACCATCATGATCTTGCACGTGCCTCCCACCGGGAAGCCGGCACTCATTTCGGTGCCCCGAGATTCCTACCTGTCGATTCCAGGCCACGGACAGAACAAAGTGAATGCCGCCTACTCCTTCGGCGGCCCCGACCTACTTGTGCAGACCATCGAGCAGAACACGAACCTGAAGATCGACGGATACATGGAGATCGGGTTCGGCGGATTCGTCTCGATCGTCGACGCCGTTGGCGGTGTGAAAATGTGTCTCCCCAAGGCGATCAAGGACCGAGACAGCCATCTGAACTTGCCCAAGGGATGCCAGCCGCTGAATGGGATCAATGCCCTTGGTTACGTTCGGATGCGCAAGGCGGACCCGCGCGGCGACCTGGGGCGGGTGGAACGCCAGCGGGCGGTGCTCGCAGCGGTGGCCAAGAAGGCAGCCACTCCAGCAACGATTCTCAACCCGGTGCGCTATTGGAGGCTTTCGACATCGAGCGCGAAGGCCGTACGGCTTGGCGAGGACACTTCGTTCCTCGAAACGGTCTCGTTGGCCAACGCCATGCGGAAGGTTGCCGGCGGCAACGGCCTGACGCTCACTGTGCCGGTCGCCAATCCCGGTGCCTATACCCCGGTCGGTTCGGCGGTGCTGTGGGACAAACAGAAGGCGAAGGCAATGTTCGCCGACGTTGCGCACGGCGACACCTCGGAACTGTCCAAGTACGGCAAGTAACTCAGCGCGGCATGCCTGCACCGCGGCCAGCGTCGGATAATCGCGCGGCGCCCTGGACGATTGAGCGAGCGCGGCAAAGTCGTGGGAGTCGAGGGAGCAGGCAGCGGCTCAGAAGCGCGATGGCGCGAGCCGCGACAACATGGCCCGGGCCATGACTATCCGCTGCACCTGATTTGTGCCCTCATAGATTTGGGTGATCTTCGCGTCGCGCATCATCCGCTCGACCGGATAATCCCGGGTGTACCCATAGCCGCCGAGCAGCTGGACGGCATCGGTTGTGATCTCCATGGCGACATCTGAGGCGAAGCACTTAGCGGCTGCGCCGAAATAGGTCAGATCGGCATCGTCGCGCTCGGACTTTCCGGCAGCCGAGTAGGTGAGCTGCCGGGCTGCCTCGAGCTTCATCCCCATCTCGGCCAGCATGAACTGCAATCCCTGGAATTCGGCGATCGCCTTGCCGAACTGTTTGCGCTGCTGAACGTAGCCGAGCGCATAATCCAAGGCGCCCTGAGCGATACCGACTGCTTGAGCGGCGATCGTCACTCGAGTGTGATCGAGGGTCTTCATGGCGGTGGCGAAGCCGGTTCCCTCACCGCCGATCAACCGGGATGCCGGAATCCGTACCGAATCGAAATAGACCTCGCAGGTAGGTGAGCCCTTGATGCCGAGCTTCTTCTCCGGCGCTCCGAATGAAACACCGTCGTCGGCTTTCTCGACCACAAAGGCACTAATTCCCTTGGACCCTGCGTCCGGATCGCTCACCGCGAAAACGGTGTAGAAGTCCGAAATTCCGGCATTGGTGATCCAGCGCTTCACTCCGTTGAGGACGAAGTAATCGCCATCGCGGACAGCTCGGGTCTTCATGTTGGCGGCATCGGAGCCTGCCTCTGGCTCTGACAGGCAGTAGCTCGCCATCGAATCGCCACGGGCGAGCGCAGGCAGATACGCCTGCTTGAGTTCCTCGTTGCCGGCCAGCAGCCACGGCACCGAAGCCAACTTGTTCACCGCCGGAATCAGCGAACTCGAGGCACAGGCTCGGGCGATTTCCTCAATGACGATGACCGTCGCAAGCGCATCCGCGCCGACCCCGTCATAGGCCTCGGGGATGTGGGGAGCATGAAAGTCGGCCGCCTTCAGCGCCTCGTAGGAGGCTTTGGGAAACTCCGCGAGCTCATCAGCCTCCGCCGCATTCGGCGCGACCTTCTCCTCGCACACCTCTCGGACAGCGGCTCGGAAAGCCTCGTGCTCCTCGGTGGGCCGATAAAGGTCGGCGGGATGACTCATCGGGGCAGCGTAGCTCGCGACGTGATCAATCCGGTTACGGTACGGACACGTTGTCAGCCATCCGGGAACCACTGCGCTCGTCGCGGTGTAGATCAGGTGCGGGCCGATCCCAGGAGATGCGTGGGGAAAGAGGCGACCGGCGAGACCACGGATGCGGACCTGGTGGCGAGGGCGTTGGCAGGCCAGCCACCCGCCTTTGCGTACCTGGTGCGCCGCCACGCGCCCATCGCAAAGCGGATGGCTGTCCTGTGGGGAGCCGGAGCGGACGCTGACGACGTCGTCCAGAACGCGTTCATCAAAGGCGTACTCGGCGCTGCCGCGCTTCCGAGCATCGAAGGGCTTTCGAGCGTGGTTGCTGAGCATCGTGCACAACGAGACGCGCAACCTGCACCGCGCCCGTGGGCGGCGAGCCGCACGAGAATCGCTGGCTGGGCCATCCGCTGAGCTCTGGATCTTGGATCCAGAGGAGGAAGCCTTGAGCACTGATCGACGCGATCGGCTGCTGGCCAGTGTCCGGCGGCTGCCGATCGAACTGCGCGATGTGGTTAGTTGCCGATACCTGCTGGAGCTTTCGGAGGCGGAGACCGCTGTTGCGCTGAAGCTGCCCCCCGGCACAGTCAAATCCCGACTACATCGAGCACTGGCAAGCCTGCGGCAAACGGAGGTGAGCCATGAGTGACGACACCGAGCTCGAGAATGAGCTTCGCGCCCTGGGCCGGACGCTGATTATCAGCCCTCCCGCCGATGACCTTGCCGAGCAGGTGCTGGCCCGACTGCAGACCGGGCGACCTGGCCCGATCAAACGGAGCTGGCTCTGGCTGCTTCGATCGCGACGCCGCCTCGTCGCCATGATCATCGCCGCGGTGATCATCGCCCTGGGTCTGACGCCGCCGGTTCGGGCGACCGTGCTGAACTGGCTGCGGAT
>JBKPML010000064.1:0-12465 GCA_046732135.1 Actinomycetota bacterium | reverse complement strand
GTCGTGCCTTCGCCACCCGCGCATACCCGGCCCTAGTCGCGCAGAACTCTTACATTCGCGAACGGAGGGGAGTGAACGGACTGGCAGTCGTCGTACACCCCTGGGAGACCGGTCTGGACAATTCCCCCGCCTGGGATGAGCCTTTGCAGGCGGTGCCGGCAGATCTTTCGCTCTTCGAGTCCTACACCCGCCGTGATCTTGATCATGCAAAGGCAATTGAGCGCCCGACCGACGAGGACTATTCGCGATACATCCGGCTTGCGCTCGCCTATCGCGATGCCGGCTATGACGACGACTGGGTGCGGAGTTCCGGTGAATTCGTCGTCGTCGATCCGGCGTTCAACGCCTTGTGGGCCTGGTCCGAGCTGGCACTCGCCGAGCTGGCCAGCTCCATCGGCGGCAACCCCAACGCGCACAGAGTCGAAGCTGGGCGAATCACCGCTGCCCTCAGCGACCAGCTGTGGAGCGCTCCGGACGGCCTCTTCCTCGCGCTCGACCTGCGATCAGGCCAGTTGCTGGGTGAGCGTACGGTTGCCGGCTTGATTCCGCTGGTGCTGCCGGACATATCGGCCGATGTCGCTGCGGCGCTGTGCGCCACCCTGACCGGCGCATCGTTCGAAGCTGGCCGGCCTGGGATTCGGGGAGTGCCGAGCTTCGACCTCACAGACCCGCGCTACGACCCCCGGCGCTATTGGAGAGGTCCGACGTGGCTCAACACCACCTGGTTGGTGGTCGAAGGGCTTCGCGCACACGGCGAGGACGCCTTGGCCAGGCGATTGTGCGACGACATGCTTGCGTTGGTAGCCGGTGCCGGCTTTCGGGAGTACTTCAATCCGCGAACCGGGTCCGGCCACGGCACGACGAATTTCAGCTGGTCGGCGGCGCTGCTGCTGCACGTCTTGGCCGAGCGCCAGCGCACCACGTCATAGCCTCCTCGACGGTTGCCACTCGCGGCGCATCCGGGGGCGGCGGGCGAGCGATGATCACTACGTCGATGCCAAGATCATGTGCCACGTCTAGTTTTGCCGCGGTATGGCTGCCGCCCGAATCCTTGGTGATCAGAAGATCGATCGCGTAGTCGATCATGATCGCTCGCTCACCGGTGTAGGAGTAGGGACCGCGCGAGGTCAGCACCGTCCAGTTCGCTGGCAGCGGCTGATCCGGAGGTTCCACGAGGCGAGCGAGCACCGGCCGATCCAGCCATGTTAGGAAGGTTTCAAGCGATTGCCGACCGGAGGTAACAAAGGGCCGCGCTGCGTGTTGGCCGGCCGCCTGTGCGCCGGCAGCGTCGGACACCCAGCGCCAGGTTCCAGCAAGAGGATGATCGGTCCAGCCCTGGCGTTCCAATCGGATCAGCGGGATGCCGGTCCGCTGAGCAGCCGTCACAGCGTTCTCGGAAATCTGGGCGGCAAACGGATGAGTGGCGTCGACCACGGCGTAGACGCGTCCGCTACGGAGATAACTTGCAAGACCGTCGATGCCGCCGAAGCCGCCGACGCGCACGCGACCGAGCGGCAACACGGGCTCGCGAACCCGGCCCGCCAGAGACGACACCACCTCATGGCCAACCTGCACGAGGGCCGCCGCCAGCTCCCTGGCCTCGGCGGTTCCACCCAGGATCAAGATTGGCATCGTACGGTCACCGAGGTTGCCGGGCGGGTCGAGGAAGGAGAAGTCGGACAGCTATCACCAGGGCGAGCGCCGCGGCTGATACCAACCGTGACAGCCGGACCGCGCGCGCGATATCGGCTGCTTCCGCCGGACGGCCATCGCCGCCCAGGACACCGCGGTTCTCGTTGCGACCCTCATAGACATTGGTCCCACCGAGCCGGACGCCGAGGGCGCCTGCGAATGCCGCTTCCACCACTCCGGCGTTCGGACTGGGGTGCTGCCGCGCGTCCCGCTGCCAGGTGCGCCAGGCCATCGAAGGGGAGGCCCCGATCAGCGGGGCAAGGACGGCTGTCAGCAGGCCGGACAGGCGGGCCGGCAGCCAGTTGGCGGCGTCGTCAAGCCGGGCTGCGGTCCAACCGAACCGTAGGTACTTCGGTGAGCGGTGGCCGATCATTGCGTCCAATGTGTTGACCGCTCGGTAGCCCATTAGGCCGGGAACGCCGGCCAGGCCGCCCCAGAGCAGCGGGGCGACCACCGCATCCGACGTGTTCTCGGCAACTGATTCAACCGTGGCTCGAGTCACCTCCTCCCGGCTCAGATCGGTTGTCTTCCGGCCGACCAGATTTCGAACCTGGACTCGAGCAGCCGGGAGATCGCCGGCATCCAGTTGAGCTCGAACCAGGCGCGCTTGCTGCCACAGCGATCGGCCTCCCAGGACCATCCAAGTGGCAGCCGACGTCAGGATCATACGAGCCGCTCTTGGCCTGGCCGCCCGGTTCAACAGCAGTGCGGTACCGGTGGTAACCCCGGCCACGATGGTCACGTGTACCAGCCCTGCACCGCGCCGGTCGGCGTAACTGCGCTGCTCCACCGCGGTCGCGAAGCGTCCGAATCCGGCCACCGGGTGAGCGCGTCGCGGATCGCCGATCATCGCGTCGGCGAGGTAGCCAAGGGCCAGGCCGACGGCAGCGACTGCGTTGCCCGATAGAGTCATCGCCGATGGCACCGCGACGATTGATGATCACGGGCGGCATCCGGTCCGGGAAGTCGCGGTTCGCCGAGCACCTGCTGGCAGATCAGCCGAGAGTCACCTACATCGCGCCCGGTCCGCGGCCGGATCCCAATGCCGATCCCGAGTGGGCCGAGAGGGTTGCTGAGCACCGCCGCCGACGGCCGGCAAGCTGGACCACGGTGGAGACCTCGGAGATCGCGACGGTGATTCGTACCGCGGAGCCGCCGTTCCTCATCGACTGCCTCGGCGCCTGGGTGACCGCTCTGATCGACCAGCTCGGCACCTGGGATCAGCCGTTGCCGACATGGCGACGCAGCTTCGATACGCAGGCGAAGGACTTGACCGAAGCATGGCGAGATTGCCGCGGGATGGCCGTGGCAGTGACCAACGAGGTTGGCTGGGGTCTTGTCTCGGAGCACCGGTCGGGCCGGGTGTTCACCGATCTTCTCGGACCGCTGAACTCCGCCATTGCTGCGGTCAGCGACGAGGTGTATCTGATGGTGGCCGGCCGCGCCCTGCCGATCTGATCTCACCCGGCCATGCTGCCGATCATGATCAAGAAGGCGATCTCCACTGCGGCACCGAGGATGTCGCCAGTGATACCGCCGAGCCGATTGACTGCCAGCGCGATCAAGATCAGCACTGCGCCGAGCGCGATAGCGCCGGCGATAAGTCCCAGCCACCATTGCCCGAGCATCGCCGATGCCCCCACCAGCACTGCCGTCGCGGCGAGCCACACCGCCGCCGCTGCAACGGCTGGCACTGAACCCGCAACGGCCACACCGAGGCCGTCCTTGCGTGCCGCCGGTATCCCTCGCCGGCAGGCGACCGGCAAGGCCGCCCGCGAGCAGCACAGCACCAGGCCGGCAGCGATCGCCCCTTGCGGTCCGTCCACCACCGATCCCAGAGCCACCGACTGAATTCCTATGGCCAAGATCAATGCCACGACGCCCATCGGGCCGATGTCGCCGCGTTTCATGATCGCGAGCGCCCGCTCTGCGGAGCCAGCCGACCCGAGACCATCCACAGTGTCGGCGAGGCCGTCCAGGTGAAGTGCCCTGGTGCCGGCGGCGATCGTGCCAACCATGATCAATCCGACCAAGAGGCCCGGCAGGCCGATGAGCCTGCTGAGCCAGCCAACGCCGGCGGTCAGGGCGGCAAGCGGTACGACGGCGAGCGGGGCGAAGATCATCGCCCGACCGGCGATCGTCCGGTCGATCTCACCGACCGCTCCAACGGGTATCACGGTCAACGTGCCGACAGCCAAGCGGGAAGCATCGAACGCCATGATCAATTCGCCCGAATCACTCGGTCGGCGTCAGGTCGGTCAGCAGTGCAGTCTCACGCATGAGTAGCGCCGCCGACCGCAGTAATGGAAGGGCAGCAAGCGCGCCGCTGCCCTCACCGAGTCGCATACCGAGATCAAGCACCGGCGACAAGCCGAGCTTGTCCAGAGCCAGTTGTTGCCCGGGCTCGGGCGAGCGATGCCCCGCCGCGCACCAGGCAACGACCCCCGGTGCCAGATCTTCGGCCACCGCCAGTTCGGCGAGTGAAACCAGCCCGTCCAGCAGGACCGGCACGCCGGCTCGGGCGGCCCGGATCAAGAAGCCGACGCCGGCCGCCAAGTCGGCCGAGCCCAGGCAAGCAAGACGATCCAATGGATCAGTGATTCCCCGCGACGCAGCCCGGGAGAGCGATACGGCTACCACTCGTGTCTTATGAGCCAGGCGCTCGTCGTCAAGGCCGGTGCCGCGCCCGGTCACCTCGTCCGCGCCCATCCCGAAGGTCGACGCGATCAGCGCGGCTGCTGGAGTCGTATTGCCGATCCCGAGGTCACCCAAGATCAACAGATCAGCTCCGGCCTTGATTTCCTCAGCCGCGATATGCGCCCCGATCCGCACAGCCCGATCTACATCGTTAGCGCTCAGGGCGTCTTCACAATCGACCAGGCCGGAGGAGCGCCGAACGTGATAAGCGCTCACCTCCGGTGGAACGTCGTCGAGGTCGTCGTCGACGCCGATGTCCAGCACGCGAAGGCTGACGCCGTGCTGCCGGGCAAGGACGCTGCCGGCCGCTTCGCCGGCGACGAAAGCTCGGACCATAGCGGCCGTTACCGACCGGGGATAGGCGGAGACGCCGAAGTGCGAAATGCCATGATCACCCGCGAGCACTACCGCACGAACGTGCTCCAGCGGCCGCGGCGGGCACTCGCCCTGGCAGGCCGACAGCCAGGCGGCGAGCGACTCCAGCTTTCCGAGTGCACCCGTGGGCTTCGCCAGCTGACCTAACCTGACCAGGGCAGCGTTATGGGCTACCCGAGAAGGCGGCGCGATCACTGGTCAAGCCGAGGTCTTTGCAAGGGGCCTCGCCGTCAGTTCGCTCCGGCGGGTCAACCGGTGCGTCAATTCGGCGAGCATCACCCCCATCACTGCCCATAGGGTCAGGCGGGTGCCGAGACTCGCTATCCGGAAGTCGTACAGCAGACTGCCCGGGAAGCTCGGCGGCACCTCGTCATAGGCCGGCATCGCAGCGATGACGGCCGAGATGATGATCAGGTAGCTGCCAATAGCCCCAATCGTTGCGTACCAGCCCCCCCAACGGCGCGCGGCGCGCCGTCCGACGACGATCGCCAGCACGGCGGCAATTGCGGAGATGGCCATCAGCACGAAGTAAAGCGTCGTTCGCAGGCCGATCGTGTCGGCGTGACCGACACCTGGCGGGTTCGGTGGGTAGCCAACAAACGGCACCAGGTCAAGGGCGACGAACATGATGGTGGCGGTAGCCAAGGCGGTGGCTCGGGGCCCGACCGCGCCGAAGCGTCCGAGCGCAAGACCAGTAACGATCCCGGCGAATCCACCCAACGTGACCCCAGCCAACAGAGTGCCGCTCAGCAGCCCGGCGCTGGCCTGCAGAGGGCGTGGCACTACGGCCTCGGGTGAATCGGCGGCAGACGGGTCAGCGTCGTGGTGATGGGCATCCAAGTCTTCAATGGCTATGGCCGCTTTCACCGAAGGCTCACCCACGGCAAAGGCAACCCCAAATGCAGCGAGGCCGGCGATCAGTCCGGCCAGGAGGCCACGAATCAGAAAGTTCCGCGCGGACACGCCGATCCGCGCTCAGTGGCAGGGGTAGCCAAGCAGATGGCGCCCGTCGTGCAGCCATTCGTGCACGCCGGTGCCCGACAGAAGCGATACCGCGCCCTGCTCTGTCGAGAGGAAGTACAGTCCGGCGAGCAGTAGCAGCGCGGCGAAGATCAACCAGGGAAGGATCTGCTTGATCGACAATGCCGGGAAGCTCACTCCGGAGCTGATCGGAACGGCCATGGTCAAGGGCTTCGACATGCTTCCTCCTGGGTTCTTGCGACCCGATGTGACGGAGCTCCTCGGAGGCGGGTCTGGCTGAGGCCTCTCCGGCCCTTACAGTGGCGCGACCGCGCCGGAATTGCACCGGCTTCCGTCTCTCCGCAGCGCGCTCACGATATCGTCCACTGTTCAGCCCGGCAAGGCGGCTGGCCGTCGCTCGATATGGTCGCGAGCATGAGAATCGCTCGAGGAAACGGGGTTGTCCACAAGGTCGCGAGCCACCCATCGGCGATCTTGCTGGCGGTTCAGCTAGTCGGCGTACTGATCTACCCGTTCATCGAGAACACCGCCGGGGTCGGCCGTGCGCTATTCGAAGCTTTCGGCGCTGTGGTTCTGGCGCTGGCCATCTGGACCGTACGGGCCTCGCCCGGGCCGACATGGATCGCGATCACTCTTGCCGTGGCAGCCTCAGCACTGTCGATCGCTGATGCGTTCAGCACCAGCCCACAACTCCAGCTCATTTCGGCAGGCTGTCATGCCCTCTTCTACTTCTGGGCGGCCGGCAGCCTGATGGTTTACATGCTTAGTGATCGCGAGGTGACGACCGATGAGCTCTACGCGGTCGGTGCGACCTTCACGCTGGTGGCCTGGGCCTTCGCTTACCTGTTTGTGGTCCTCCAGATCGTTCAACCTGGGTGCTTCATCGCGGCGGTCAATTCCGACCAGCCGAGAAGCTGGATGGAGTTGCTCTTCCTGAGCTTCACGAACCTGTCCAGCACCGGTCTGTCAGACGTCGTGCCGGTGACGCCGCAGGCCCGGGCCGTGGTCATGATGGAGCAGCTGGCCGGACTGGGCTATGTCGCGCTCTTCGTCTCCCGGCTGGTCGGCCTGACGATCTCCCGGCAGATGACGAGCGTCGACGAGCACTGAGGTGGCCCAACGGCTGGAGCTGATAGCGCACGGACTGGCAACCGGAATGCGTGAGGCCATCCTTGGGGCCGCCGGCCAGCTGCTGGAGCCGAGATCGATTTCACCGGTCGAGGGCCGGGTGCGAGCCTGGCGCCGGGGACCCGAGCCCGCATGTGAGCAGACGGCGGCTGCCTTGGGCAGCGCCGCCGAAGTGATCGATGAGCTGCGGAACTGTGATCTGGGCTGGTGGGTCGGACGCTCGCTTACCGAAGTGGCGGCAGAGGACCCGGCCGGACTGCGTCAGTGGCTGACGAACGCTGAGGCCAGGCCACACGGTGGCGAAAGTCTCGCCCAGCTGGTCACCCGAGTTGGATCCGCGATCGATCAACTGACCTGGCCCGATGGGCGGAGTGTCGTCGTAGCCACTCCGCTGGTGGTGCGGGCGATGATGACACACGTGCTGCAAGCGGCACCGGAGGTGATCTTCCGGATCGACGTGTCCCCGTTGGCCCGGATAGCGGTCTCGCGCAGCGGTGACTCTTGGCGGCTGCGATGCGGGCCGGAAGCTATTGCGGTCTAGCGCGAGACAGCGGGGCAGCCGCGTTGCAGTTCATCGACTGTTATCACCATCGCTGAAGCCGTCCAGGTGACAGGTGCGACCGACGCCGGCTTGCCGCTGCCGAGAACCTTCTCCGCCAAGGATCCGTTCGCGGTCCGATGCTCATCCAGCCAACGCAGTCGCTCAACAGCAGCTTCGCGAGATCCTTCGCAGGCCTCGACCATGGCGTACGAGGCCACGGTCGGCGTCCAGCTGATCCCATCGCGCCGCCACGATCCGCCGGGAGCCAGGCCACCCGCTGGTCGGCGCATGAACACGGGCGATCGGCGCCAGGCTTGGAGGGCGGCGGCGTCGCTTGTCCCGGCGAACGGTCGCAGCAAGAAGGCCACACCGAGATCGACACTGCTCGCTGGTCCGCCGGGTTGCCGCGGGAAGGCGTCCGGCGCAAACGCGGCGAGAACGGTCCGTTCGAAGCGGTCGGCTACCGATGTGAGGGCGGCGCGCTGCACGCCGGCCGTGTCGTACAGCCGCTCCGCGCTTCGCAGGCCGGCCAGCAACACCGAGCAGGTAGCAAGTGTCACCCGCCGCTCGGGTCTCTCCCAGTAGTCAGGCGACGGCGGCGGAAGAGTCGCGCCGTCTTGTACTGAATCGAGAATTGCCGCAACCGAGCGGTCGAGCAGCGGCCGGAATGTGTTGATCAGTTCCTGCCGCTCATGGGTCGCCGGAAGCTGTGCAGCCGCCTGATCCAGAGCCCAAATCACCCAGCCGGAGCCGTCAAGCTGTACGCCTCGCTGATCCGGCGGACCCGATCCGTCAGGCCGGTACCGTGCCTGTAACAGGCCCGATGGCGGCTGCGAGTCCTGCAGAAACGCCAAGGTCCGCCGAGCGTCCGCCATGTGTCCGGTTCGAGCGAATGCTGAAACTGCAAAGGCTGAGTCACGCGGCCATACGTAGCGCCAGGTGGGCGTCCAAGCTGCGACGGGCACTCCGTACGGGCGGCTCAGCGTGTTCAAATCGCGCAGCGCGTCCCGCACCATGGTGGAACCGCTGAGCTCGCTGATCTCGGGCACCCGGCCGGCGGCAAGCCAGCTAGCCTGCGACTCTTGCGGGATTTCAGACGTGGTGGCGTCCAACGGCAGGTGGCTCTCATTCCAGAACCGGGGCGCGAGGTAACCACAACCCAGCAGAAGAATCGCGAACAACGCGGCGCTCGTCCGCCGGCCGAACCCAACAAGGGTCACCCGGCCAAGATCAATTTGGCTCATGATCTTTTGCCTGGAAGGCCGCGACGGATCCGATGATGGTGATCGCTGGCGGCCCGATGCCGGCCGTGCGAGTCTGGTCGGCGATGGTGTCGAGGCGGCCGAAGACCTCCCGCTGCGAAGGCATGCCGGCCTCCGCAATGGTGGCGGCCGGCGTGGTGGCCGCCAACCCATGTTTGATCAATTCGGCGGTAATTGCCGGCAAGGTGGCGACGCCCATCATGATCACCAGGGTGGTGTTCAGCCGGGCCAGCGCAGCCCAGTCCAGAGTCGAGCTGGGATGTCCTGGCGGCACGTGCCCGGAGATGACGCTGAAGCCTTGGGTCAGCTCTCGATGGGTCAGTGGGATTCCCGCCAGCGCAGGTGCAGCTGTCGCTGAACTGACTCCAGGTATGACCGTCACGGGCAGACCCGCGGCTGCACACGCCTGCCATTCTTCGCCACCACGTCCGAAGACAAAGCTGTCTCCACCTTTCAACCGGACGACCGTACGCCCAGACAGAGCCTTCTCAACCAGAATCGCATTGATCCGGTCCTGTGAAGTATGTGCTCCGCGGGGGATCTTGGCGACGTCAATGATTTCGGCGGCCGGCTTGGCGTGCTGCAAGATTGACAACGGTGCCAGCCGGTCGCAGACGATCACATCGGCATGACGTACCGCGTCCAGCCCCGCCAATGTGATCAAGCCGGGATCACCCGGCCCACCGCCGACCAAGATCACCGACCCGGCCTGCGGCTCTTCCGCTGGGCTCGAGCCGGCCACTGGAATGACGCATGGCGCTTTGGCCTGCTTCGCTAGTTCGACGACCTGGGCGTCCAGGGTCGGATCGCCGTTTGCCGGTACGACGAGGCCGACACCGGCAAGATCATCGACACGAAGGGCGCGTTGGGCCAGCCGAATCCGCAGCCGATCGGCGAGGTCGACGATGCTGGCAACAGGATCAGCGCCGACGACCGTCACCAGCGCCGACGCGTCCAGCAGGGTGCGTACCGAGGCGAGAGCCGCCGCGCCGGCACCACAGACAACAACGGAGCGCCCGCTGAGCTCAAGGTCGGCTGGAAAGCTCAATCCCCCTCCTCTGGAGCTCTGCTTGGTAGGACGCTCACATTGTTGCTGAGCGGCAGTCGATGATCCGCAGAGCATCGACCAGGCGTCGGCTCACCGAGCGCTCCCTTACTGCCACCCTGATCCAGTCCGGCCCGAGCCCTGGAAAGGTGTCACCTCGTCGCACAGCGAGGCCTTGTTCGCGTAACGCCCGGCGAACCCAGCCGGGGGAGTGCGGTCCGCGCAGGGGCGCGGTGTCGAGAAGCAGGAACGGTGCAGCCGCAGAAGCAGCAGGTCGAAGATCAAGATCGGCCAGCAGTTCGATCAAGATAGTCCGGTTTTCGGCTATCTCGTGTGCCGCCTTCGCGGCGGTGGTTCTGGCTTTGGCCGAGGAACAGGCCGTCATCACTGCAAGCGCGGGGCTGGCCACGGACCAGGGCGGCTGTTGCCTGCGCAGGTCAGCAAGGACTGCCTGGTCACCGACGGCATATCCGGCACGGAGGCCTGCGAGCGCCCAGGTCTTGGTCAGTGAGCGGACCACGATCAGGCCGGGCATGTCACCGCCGATCACCGACTCGACCTCCCCGGGGACCGCATCCATGAACGCTTCGTCAACAACGACCAGCCGGCCGGGCTGGAGCATCGAGCGAATTGCGGTCGCCGGGTGCAGCACCGACGTGGGATTCGTCGGGTTGCCGATCATGATCAAATCTGCGTCGGACGGGATTCGAGCCGGGTCGAGGCAGAAGCCGTTCTCTCCAGTCAGGATGAGCCGCGAGGGGTGCTGACCGGCGGCGACGAGTGCGGCCTCCGGCTCGGTGAATTGAGGGTGGACGATGAGCGGGCAGCTTGCTGACAGCGCTCTGGCGATCAACGTGAAAGCTTCTGCACCACCGGCGGTTGGCAGTACCTGATCTTCATGAAGGCCGTGCGCCGCCGCGATGGCCGCTATTGCCTCCGCGGGTTGCGGGTAGGCAGCCAGCCGGGTGGTGGTCTCGTTGATGATCTGGATCAGGTGGTCCGGAGGCGCCGGTAGCCGTACGTTGACAGCCAGATCAATCAGGCCCTCGCCAAGGTCCTGATCACCGTGATAGCGAAGATCCGGCTCCCACTCCACTGCTCTGGGATACCTTGTGCTCGGCTGAAGTATCCGGCGGGTGGGGACAGAATTGGATTGGCCGCGAGCGGCGTGTGCGTGAACAGCGTCGGCGAAGCGCTGGGCCAGCTGCGGATGACCGGCCCAGTGCACATGGAGATAGCTTGCGTGCAGCGTGGGACGGCCAAGGCCGGCAGGATCGGCGGAGAATCCGGCCGGCTCGCCGTCGACGAGCCAGGCCGCACGTTCACCGAAGGTCGGTTCGATGATGGTGCGATGAAACTCATGACCGGTGATTCGGGCCCCGGCGACTGCTAGAAGCTGATCATGATCAGCGATGAGCGAGCGATAGCGGAGGGTGAGCCGGTCGTTCATGCTGCCATCCGCTGGCAGCGCGCCGACCATCGAGGCGCCCTCCACCGAACGACACAGGTAGAGCAGTCCGGCGCACTCAGCCACCGTCGGCATCCCGGCCGCAACGGCGGCCCCAATCTCAGCTCGGAGCGGCCCATTGGCGGACAGTTCGGTCGCATGTACTTCGGGGAAGCCGCCGCCAAGGTATAGACCGGCCGCGCCACGGGGCAGGTGCATGTCGGTCAGCGGGTCGAAAATCACCGGCCGGCAGCCGGCGGCTAAAAGAAGTTCCTCAGTCTCGGCATAACGAAATGTGAACGCTCGGCCGCCCGCAACTGCTACCACCGGCCGCGCCTTCCCGGGTGGGCTGACGAGGGCAGACGGATCCCACGGCTGTTCCTCAAGTGGCCCCGCTGACTGGGCGACGCGCATGATCTTGGTGAGTGAGACATGCTCAGCGATCCGGGCTGCCAACCGGCTCACCGCGTCAGTCGCGTCGGCACGCTCCGCGGCCGGTACCAAACCGAGGTGGCGCGAGGGCACCTCGATGCCTGCATCCCGGGGCAGTACACCCAGCACCTCGATGCCTGTCGCTTCCACGGCGGTACTGATCTCTGTTGCATGCCGGCCGGAACCGGCCTTGTTCAAGATCACCCCACTCAGCCGGAGGCCCGGGTCGAACGTATTCAGTCCATGGACGATTGCCGCAGCAGTGCGGGAGACCTGGGAGATGTCGATCACCAAGATCACTGGAGCAGAAATCAAGGCCGCCACGTGTGCCGTGGAGGCGAACCCCTCACCGCCGATCCGCCCGTCGAACAAACCCATCACCCCTTCGACAACTGCAACGTCGGCGGGCTCGGGCGTCGCGGCGCCGTGCAGCAATAGCGGCCGAAGTTGGTCCGGCGGGCATAGGTACGGATCCAGGTTGCGGCCGGGTCGCCCCGTCGCAAGGAGGTGGTAGCCCGGGTCAATGTAGTCCGGTCCAATCTTGAACCCAGTGACGGTCAGCTCGGCTGCGCGCAGGGCGGCCATCAGACCGGTTGCCAGAGTGGTCTTGCCATGGCCGGAGCCTGGCGCAGCGAGCACGACCCGAGGCAGCGTGGTCACCACTCGATGCCTTGCTGGCCTTTCTGGCCCGAGTCGAACGGGTGCTTGATCTTGGTCATCTCCGTCACCAGTGACGCTGCGTCCAGCAGCCGAGGGTCGGCGTTGCGACCAGTGATGATGACATGCTGCCGTCCGGGGCGCTCGGCGAGTGTTGTGATGACGTCGTCGACGTCGATCCAACCCCAATTCAACGGATAGGTGAACT
>JBKPML010000063.1:0-38797 GCA_046732135.1 Actinomycetota bacterium | reverse complement strand
GCTGCGGATGAGCTGACGGCACCGTGCGGCGGTTGGCACCAGCCCTGGGTGGTAACGCAGTGAGCACGACTAGACAGCGGGAGCAGAAAGAGCAGAGCGCGGCCGCGCCGTCGCCGTTCCCGCCGATCGCGGATTATGCATTTTTGTCGAACTGCCACACCGGGGCCTTGATCGCGCCGGATGGGGCGATGGGCTGGCTGTGTGTTCCGCGGTTCGACTCGGCCAGCGTGTTCGGCAGCCTACTCGACCGTGAGGCTGGCTACTTCAGGCTCGGACCGTTCGGCATCAACCATCCGACCGCGCGGGTGTACGAGGCCGGCACGAACGTCTTGTCCACGACGTGGAAGACCCCGAGCGGCTGGGTCCTCGTCCGCGACGCCCTGACGATGGGCCCGCGGCAAAAGACGACGTGATCACCCCGCACACCCGGCCGCCGGCCGACGATGACGCCGGCCACCTGCTGGTCCGTACCGTCCGCTGCCTGGACGGCGCGGTGGAGATCGACCTGGTCTGCGAACCGGCGTTCGACTACGGACGGACGCCCGCGGAATGGAAACTGGTCGACGGCGATCGGCATACCGCCGACGCGACCGGCGCCGGACAAACGATGAGGCTACGCACCGATCTCGCTGTCGGTGTCGAGGGCAATCGGGTCCGCGCCCGGCATGTGCTCAGTGCCGGTGATGAGTGCTTCTGCGCACTGTCGTGGGCCGAGGGTCTGACCGCACCGGAGGATGTCACCGAGGCCAGCCGCCAAATCGATGCCACCACCAGCTTTTGGCGCACCTGGCTGGGGCGGGCGCGAATGCCTGACCACCGCTGGCGTGACCCGATCCAACGCTCGGCGTTGGCCATCAAGGGCCTTACCTACCTGCCGACCGGGGCCACGATCGCCGCACTCACCACATCCCTGGCAGAGACTCCTGGCGGGGAACGGAACTGGGACTACCGCTACACCTGGATGCGCGACACCACCTTCACCCTGCAGGCCCTGCACTACCTGAACCTGGACTGGGAAGCCGACGAATTCATGCAGTTCGTCGCCGACCTCGAACCCAACCACGACGGCGCCCTGCAGATCATGTACGGCATCGACGGCCGACGGGACCTCACCGAATCCACCCGCGACGACCTGACCGGCTATGCCGGCGCCCGACCTGTGCGCATCGGCAACGGCGCCTTTGACCAACGCCAAAACGACGTGTTCGGCGCCGTCCTCGACTCCGTCCTGCTGCACACCCGACGCAGCGCCCGGCTGCCCCGTCGGCTCTGGCCCATTGTTCAATCACAAGCCGGCTGCGCCACCGCCGTCTGGCGGGAACCCGACCAGGGCATCTGGGAGGCGCGCGGCAAACCCCAGCACTACGTGTCTTCCAAGTTGATGGGCTGGGTTGCGCTGGACCGGGCATCCAAACTGGCAGCGATCCGGGGCGACAACGATCTCGCAGCGACCTGGCGGGCCACCGCTGCTGAGATCCAAGACGACATCCTCACTCATGGCGTCGATAAGCGAGGAGTCCTTCGGCAGCACTACGACACCGACGCGCTCGACGCCTCCACCTTGCTCGCCGCCATCTTCGGATTCCTTCCACCCGAGGACGAGCGCCTCCGCGCAAGCGTGCTCGCCGTCGCCGACGAGCTGACAGAAAACGGCTTCGTTCTGCGCTACCGCACTGACGAAACCGACGATGGCCTCTCCGGCAAGGAAGGAACGTTCCTCATCTGCTCCTTCTGGCTCGTCTCCGCTTTCGCGATCATCGGCGAAGACCAACAAGCCCGTGACCTGATGGAACGCCTGCCGCGCGTCGCCTCACCCCTCGGGCTCTTCGCCGAAGAATTCGACGTCGACACCGGCCGACACCTGGGCAACTTTCCCCAAGCTTTCTCCCACCTCGCGCTCATCGAAGCCGCCGCCCGAATCATCGTCGCCGAACGGCTGGCCGAATTCTCCTGACCGACCCCAAGGAGGGCGTTTCGAATGAGTGAACGGGTTCTGGTTCTGGGTGGCGGGCTTGCCGGAGTGGCCTGTGCTCGCGAACTCGGTGATGAGGGGATCGAGGTGACGCTGGTTGACCGCAACGACTATCACCAGTTCCAGCCGTTGCTCTACCAGGTGGCCAGCTCCCAGCTGCCCGCCGAAGACATCGCCCGCCCCCACCGGACTATCTTCAAGGAATACGCCTCGGTCGACGTGGTGAACGCGCAAGTGACCGCCGCGGACATGAGCTCACGCAGTCTGACGCTCGCCGACGGCACGACGTTGCAGGGGTCGCACCTGGTGATGGCTGCGGGTGCACGGCCAAATTTCTTCGGAGTGCCGGGCGCCGCAGAGCACGCGTTTCCGCTGTATTCGGTGGCTGACGCTGAACGTTTGCGGCTTCATCTGCAGGGGCTTCTGCTAGCCGCGGTGGGCGATGGGGCCGCCCGCGAGCCTGGCTCGATCGACGTAGTCGTCGTGGGGGGCGGGCCGACTGGGGTCGAGACCACCGGAGCGTTGGCCGAGCTGATGCTAGCGCTGCACGAATCAGGGGGACTGGCGGTGCCGGGCCGGATCACGCTTATCGACCTGGGCGACACCTTGTTGGGACAATTCTCCGACAAGGCCCACGAGTACGCGCTGAAGAAGCTGACCGAGGCCGGAGCGGAAGTGCGGCTGGGGGTCGGGGTCGCCTCGATCCATCCTGACAGGGTCCAGCTCAACGACGGCACTACCATGACGACCCGTACCGTGGTCTGGGGCGGGGGCGAGTCAGGGTCTGCGGTCGCCCAGACCGCCGGACCCTCCCTAGGTCGCGGTGGCCGCATCGACGTCCGCCCGGACCTCACTGTGGCCGGCTACCCGGGTGTCTATGCCGTGGGAGACGTCGCGAACATTCCGTCACGTGACGATGGAGCAGTGCTGCCCCAACTGGGCTCGGTGGCCCAGCAGTCGGGGAAGTGGGCCGCGCAGAACATTGTCCATGAGCTGCACGAAGAGCCCACCGAAGCCTTTGTCTACAAGGACAAGGGCATCATGGCGATGATCGGCCGCAATGCCGCCGTGGCTGAGGTCGGGAAGCGTCACCATCAAGTGGAGGGCCCGGTCGCATTCGCCGCCTGGCTCGGCGTACACGCTATGCTGCTCAGCGGCGTGCACAGCAAGACTGACGCATTCCTCTCCTGGGCTTGGGACTATTTCGACCGCGACCACGCGGCCATCATCGAGGCAACCGCAGCAACGCCGGAACGGCTTGCTTGGGCCGATCACGGCGAGGACATGCCGCACATCGTCCTGGAACGGCCGCAGGAGGCCACGAGCACCAGCACTCAAACCGCCTGAGGAGGCAGTCATGCCCGACGAGTACGACGTGATCATCGTGGGCCCGTTGCTAAGGCTCGGCTGACTGGGTCGCCACACGCCGGAGCCAGATAGACGCCGACCGAGCCACTGATGTCCATCTGCTCTTCGCCTGCGCCGCGAACAGGCGGCAACCTGGCCAAGGCCACTCTCACATGGGCTGCACCTTCACCTCTGCAACGGTAGTGAGCATCAGGCTGGGTGACAGGCGTGTCGCTGCGCGCGCATTAACCGAGGCGCCGGCCGACCGGCCGGACCCCGACTTCGACATCGTCACACCGTGAGACCAGGGTGACCGCCGACGATCCCGTCGTGTTGTACAAGGTGCCCTGAGAGGGACGTAGGACAACGCGTCGAGGTGACCGTCAGCGTTGCCGTGGATATTCATCGCCAGTGCGGAATCCGGCTGATCGAGCCTCCCCCAAGAAGCGCGAAAACCCCCCGGATTCACGCGTGAATCTGGGGGTTTCGCGAACGACGAGGCTACACGTCGTAGTAGAGCTCGAAGTGCTCCCGCGTAGATGGCAACAGTTGGCAAGTGTTGGCAAACGGGGTCTGACCAGGCAAATCACCGTTGGGAAGTGTTGGCAACTGTTGACCGGAATTGAACCTCTTGCGGACTTTTTGCGGACTAACCAAGATCAACAAGGAGGGCAGATCAAGATCAATAGCAGGGCTGACTGACACCCGATGTGTCAGTTTGAGCGACCCGACAGGTGTTGGAGCACCCGCCGGGCCTAGGAGATCCACACACCTGAAAGCGAGAGATCCCCGTGAAACAGAATATCGAGCTGGCCGAGGCGTGATCGCCGAGGACAGCGTTATCACCGTCCACCTCGTCCGCAGCCTCAGCCGTGGCAACACCGTCGAGCTAATCGTCCTGAGGTGGCCGAGCCGGTCGACCGAAATCGAACCAGCGAAGCTCACCTCGACCACGGCCGCGATCATCTCGGTGCTGGCAACGGCCCGGCTGCAACTGGCAGCGATCCGAGCGTCGGAGTTGTGACCACTGAATCCCGGTGACAGGTCACGGGACGAACTGCTGGAGGACCGTGTGCATAGCGAGGTGCACTCCTTGACACCACTGCTCTGCGTCCTTCAAGAGGTCGTGGGATGCGAAGAAGTGGGCTCCCTCGATGACAAGATCGACTAAGACGACGTTGAACTGGTGCACGACGTCCGGCATCTCACCCTCGTATTGCATCCGAGCGATGATGTCGCCGTCGTTCCAGGGCGGCTGCTTCGTCGGTCGCCACTCTGCGTTCGACTCCCCGTCGCTGCCCCAGTAGAAGACGGTCGACGGCCGCCAGGCTGTGACCGGCAACCGCCAGTGCTTGTCGAGGTTCGACAGCTTGCCGAGGATCCACAACGTTTCGTGCTGGGACACTTCCTCGTAGGACAGGTCCTTCGCGTTAGGGACCTCAAGCTTCTTCGCCTCCGCCAGCCAGTGGAACGGCTGCACGCTGCGGATGGCGGACTTGATGCGGTAATCGAAGAACCTCTCGAAGGCTTCGGGGCTCGGGGCGATGGGGAACTGGACCACGAGCGCATCCTTATCGCTGCCCAGTCGTCCGTGCTCCGCCTCGACCATCGCGAACACCAGGTTGTCCAGCGCCGCGCGCAGCGAGTGCAGGACGTCACCAGCCACGAGGCCCACGACAGGAGGAACAGGCTTGTCGAGGCGAAGACGAAACTGCACCTCGTCTGGCGTTCGTCCGGGTTCAGGCACTGCTGCGATCGGGTCTCCGCGCTTGTAATCCTGAATCTCGGTTCGCAGCCGTTGCAGATGCCCGAGTGCGTGACTGTGCCGCAGCCACCAGTCCCGAGAGGGGTCAGTCCACCATGCCCAGTCACGCACGGTCTCGATGATTGCAGCATCGTGGTGACGCTGTCGCCGTAGGAGCACACAGGCTGCCTTGGCAGCATCATCATGCGGAACTCGGCGCGTACGGTTGAGCGGCGCCGCGTCAGCCTGCCGTCAGCTTCGTCGTTCGTGAGACAGCCGGCGACGGAGCTGTCCGATCCGGATCGTTCCGATAACGAGCGCGACGATGCCGACCCCGATCCCAGCGATGAGCAGGGCGATGGCCAGGGACACGGTGCCCTGCATCGATAGGAACGTTACGAGAACCGGCTGTCTATTTTGCAGCATGAAGACGATGAGCGCGATCAACACCAACGCCGCTATGCAGATGCCGACCCACGAGGCACCGGCGCGGGAGCGTGGAGTCTTCACCATTCGCCTCGGCACACCAGATTCAGCCGCAGGTGACGTGGTCGTCGGGTGATCGTCCGGGGATGGCTGGACCGGCTGTTTGGTGGCCATCACGGCCTCCTCTGTCAATACGGACGCGGGCGCACACTTCGGTGTGAGGCGTTGTCCTCCGATGCCTTCGAGACTATCTCCCGATTCGGATGCGTGGTTCGGCGACCGACTGCCAATGATGATCGATAGCGCCGAGCGTGGTCGAGCCGACCCCGAGAGCGCTTGCCAACGTCGCGGCGCCCTGGTGGCGGCATCATCCCGGGGTCGGCCCGTACGGTTCAGCGTCTCCGCGTCGGCGCTCCCATCCTGTACGGATCCATTTGTCGAGTTCGTCGAGGTCGACCGGGCCTGCGAGCATCAGCAGACCAGCGGCGACGAGTTGATGGCCGTGCCGAGCAGTGCTGGCGAACCAGGTTCCAGCGATAACCCCGCATTCGGTTCTGATGTCATCTCGGCCTTGGGCTCGTTCGGCCAGGTGGTCGATGAGCGGCTGAAGTTCAGGGCGCTGGGCGGTGAGCAGCGCCTCGCCGGGCTGCCCGGTGGCGACTGCCCATTCGGGGATTGGGGCGAATCCTGGGGCGCGAACGTCGCCGCCCCTCTTGGTTACGATCGGCGAATGATCACTGATCCCGACGCCGTGCGGATCCTGTGCTTTGGCGACTCGAACACGCACGGCACTCCCGCTGACGACCCTGACTACGTCCGGCTGCAGGCCGATCGCCGGTGGACCGGCGTGTTCCAGCGGTTGCTCGGGGTCGGCTACGACGTTATCGAAGAGGGACTCAACGGGCGCACGACGGACGTGGATTATGAGGACCGTCCTGGCTGCAACGGGCGGTCCTACTTCGTGCCCTGCTTGCTGAGCCACCATCCGCTCGACGTCATCGTGGTCATGCTCGGGTCCAACGACTTGAAGTCGTGCTTCGACCGGACGCCTACGGCGATCGCCGAAGCCCTGCATGGTTACGTGGACGACATTGCCGGCAACGTGACCGATCGGCGTGGTCGGGTGCCGGTGACTGTCCTGGTCAGCCCGATCTGGATTATTGACACCGCCCCGAGGTTCCAGGAGGTAACCGGTGAGAACTTCGATCCCGCCAACATCGCCGCCCGCTCGCGAGAACTGGCAATAGCGATCCGTCGAGTGGCGCAGGAGCGAGGTGTGCTGTACGCCGACGCGGCGCAGGTTGCCCATGCGGGTGACGATGGGCATCATCTCACCCTGGACTCGCACGACCGGCTCGCGGAACTCTTCGCCTCCATGATCTTGCCCGCGTTGTAAGGGCTGGCTGAGCTTGACCTGCCAGCGCCCCCAGGATTCCCGCAGGGTGGGAATATGCCGAGTCCGCAACGCAGTGTTCATGGCGGTCATGTCGCCGCCACCTCGTGGTTACCTCGGCAGCGAGAGGTCAGCCCAGGCTGGTCGTACGGCTCACCGCAGTCCTGACAGACCTCAGCCCACAATGGCGATGGTCGCCGACCATAGCCGACCAGAGTTTCTTGTATGTCACCCTGCAATGGGTTTTCATGCGGTTCGTGCGGTTCATGCGCCGCAGGTGGACCGGGTGAACCGTCGATTGCACCGTTTGAACCATTTGAACCGCTATGGAATCCATTGCGGCTCCAGATACGCGGTTTCAGTTGGATGCCGGCATAGCGCCGCGGCTGACCATGCGGCTTCAATGTGCTAAGCCGAGGGAGCACGGCGTGTAGATCGCGGCCGAAGAGCTGCTTAGGTAGTGGCCGCATGCCCTGGTCGTCGCACCAATCGCGGTAACCCTCATAAACGTGATCGACCGCGTCCTCGCAGCCAGCCCCTTGATCGCATCGATCACGCACGAAAGCCGACATCGGGCTGACCAGATCCTGCAGCGCCTGGACGGCCTCCGCTGAGGCCTTCGGCACGGTAAACGGCTGCCGGCTGATGCGATCAAGCCCAACGAGCGCCCAGTTCAAGATGCCCGGGAGCTCCGCCAAGAGCTGCTGCTCAAGGCGGATGTTCACTTTGCCCAGGAACGACTCAGTCAGCGTGGTGATGATGAATCGTGAGGCGATCGCTCCGCTAGCGTCGCCGAATGCCGGCAACTCATTGGAAATGATCATGAACCGGGTTGGTAGCCGAACCGTTACCTGATCCCGGAATTTCCGGTTCACGGTGATCGAGTCCTCACCGGAGACCGACAGCAACCGCTCGATGACGGCCCGAGCATCGGTCTTACTGCCCAGCCGGGCATCACCGATGACGGCCAGTGACTTTCCGAGCAGTGGCGCCAGGCCGAACTCGGTGCTGGGGCTAGACAGCGTCGGGTTGGCAACGTGGCCCCTGCCGGTCATGGCCGTGAGGATCCGGCTGATTGTGCCCTTGCCGGACCGGAGAGGGCCGATGATCAAGAAGATCTTCTGCAAGTCGGTTCTGCCGCTCAGGACGTAACCGAACCAATCGCGCAGGGCCTCCATCGACTCCTCGTCGTCTGGCCACAGCTGATCAAGGAATGCCAGCCAGCGCGCGGGGATCGGTGCGTCCGGATCGTAGGGGAAGGGCACCGAGACCAGATTGAAGAACCCAGGCGTCAGTGCTCGCAGCTCCCGAGTGTGGACATCGAGCAACCCATTCGCCGTCGCAATCATGGGTGAGTCCGTCGCGGCGCTACCGGGAAGCCAGCACGGCGGGTTGTACGACTCGGGCAGGTGCGTGATGCCGCGCAGTGCGTCCACCCCGTCGGAGATCTTGTGCTGAGTCGGGTTCCAGGGCTGCGGGCCGAGCGGCGTCATGTAGACGGCCGCCTCAAGCCGCTGGTAGATCTCGGATCGCAGCGTTCGCTCCTCGATCTCGGCCCAGTGCGCGCCTTCCCAGCGCACATCCAGCCATTGCGCCAATGCAGCAGTGTCAGCAGCCCTGCGAAGTCTCTTCCCTTCATCAGCTTGCGCGCCACAGGCATCGGCTGGCTGGGCGGCGAAAACAGGATGTCCAGCGCCTCCAGCTCAGCGGCGATCCGCTTAAACTCCTCCGGGTCGAGCGGCTCAGGTTTCTTGGTCATCGCGTCACCGCCGTTTCATCGATGACTGCGTCGACGTCGACGTCGAAGCCCTGCCACGGCTCGCCGCCGAGCTCACCGAACTCGCCCGAGAGCAGCCGTGCATGGGAGCGGCAGGCCAGCGCGATCTGAAGGCAGCGTTCATCGGCTTCGGCCAGCTCGGCGGCGGTGGCCTTGCCGGTGAAGTCGCCAGGGCGTGGCCGGGCCCCCCTTGAACCCTCCGGCTCGCCGCATCCAGGTCTCCGGCAGGGCGTCGCTGATGGCTTGCTGGATAGATCTCCGGCGCATCGCTCGACGACGTCGATCCGGGCCAGGAGTCGCCGCAGTTGTGCTCGGCGGATGATGTCGTCGTCGGTGGCAGGCGATAAAATTCCGGCAGAGAGTCCGTCGCCCGGCGTCTTCTCGTCTGCCGGCCCGTAGTCAGCGGGCCGGCTTTCTTGTGTGGTCATGCTGCGTCGTTGTCCTCCGCAGTCGCGTACTGGTCGTCAATCCATTCCTCGACGTCGGCGGTCCGGTACACCACGCGCCTGCCGAGCTTGAGGCTCTTCGGCCCCTTGCCGACATGCCGCCAAAACCGAAGCGTCTCCTCGGGCGTACGGAGCATTGAGGCAAGCTCGGCGCCGGTCATGAACTCGTACTTCACGGCCTCTCCCTTCCCGCCAATCAGCGGTTGTTCCTAGGGAAGATCGTGGTTGCCATCGTCTTCCAACACAAGTACGCTGGTTTTCGTTTAGGGAAGAGGCGAAATGGCGAGACGCAACAAGCCACGGGCTATCGGAGGCGAGCCGAACCTGGCCGCGCGAATCGTTCGAGAGCTTGATGCCCGGCAATGGTCCCCAGCTGATCTGGCCCACAGATTGACCGATGCCGGGTGCCCGATCCAAACGTCGGCCATCTACAAGATCATTAAGGGTGATCCGCCACGAAAGATCACCGTTGACGAACTGATCGCACTGACGACTGTGCTGAATACCTCAGTGGATGATCTGTTGACGCCCGTCGAGGTGCTCGACCAGCAGCGAGCGAAAGAACTGCTTCAGGAGCTGGACGAAGCCAGCCGGGCTTGGTTCCGGGCTTGTGCTCGCCTCGTCGAGGTGCACTCCGAATTCACAGGTCTCGCAGCCGACAACCGCGAACTTTTCGAATTCGTTCGCGGTCACCACTTCGCTAGAACCTCCAGTTCCGAGCGCCTACCGGAACAAATCGCCGACGAACGGCGTCGTGCTTCTGTTGGAACCGATTCTGTGCCGGACGACTTGCTGCGCACCGGCAGCGGGTTGTCGGAACTCATAAAGGTCGAGGGAGCACCTGGCTACGACCCTGACAGTTTCGGGGGAGTCGTGGAAGACGCGTATTTCGCGCTGCTAAGCCAAGCGGGCGCTATTGCACACGCCAAGAGTGCTGGGAAGAAGGGCGGCGCAAGTGGCCAGCGTTAAAAAGCGTCCGGACGGCCAATGGCGAGCCCGTTATCGCGACTTATCCGGCAAAGAACACGCCGGGCATTTCGCACGCAAGGTTGATGCCCAAAAGTGGCTGGACCCGGAGACGGCGAAGCTGCAAACAGGATCATGGGTTGACCCGAAAGCGGCGAAGATCACGGTGGCGGAATGGTCCCAAACCTGGCTCGCCGGATACGCCACTCGGAAGCCCTCACCGTACGGATGGCGCAAGTTCACGTCGCCAAGATCATCGAAGCGTTCGGCCCCCGTCGGCTGGACGCGATACGTCCGAGTGACATCAAGTCCTGGATGGTCGCGTTACAGAGTGGGCATGCCGACAGCTACGTCTACGCGCTGCATGCTCGGCTCGCGCAGATCCTCTCCGATGCCGTCCACGACGGTGTTCTGGCCCGCTCCCCAGCCTCCCGGCGTACATCACCGAGAACGGGGTCTCAGCGGCCCTGCGTCGCCAGCACAGAGCAGATATGGGCACTGCATGACGCGATGGGGGCCCGGTACCGCGCCGGTCTGCTGCTGGCATCGTTCGCGGGCTTGAGGCTCGCGGAGGTGTGTGGCCTGAAGGTTGCCGACATCGATTTCATGCGCGGCATCGTCTCCCCGATGAGGCAGTATCCAGATGACCCGCTCAAGACCGAATGTTCCCGGACGCCGATCCCGATTCCGGAGAGCCTGGCGCTGATGATCTCGGCTCACGTCGCGGTTTACTCCGACGACTGGCTGCTGACGAACGAATGGGCCGACCAGCCTGGCCCGTGGCAGCTCCAACGCGACTTCCGGGCAGCTCGGGCCAACGTGGCCGGACTGCCCGAGGGTTTCCGCTTCCACGATCTGAGGCACTATTACGCCTCACTGCTGATCTCATCCGGCCTGGATGTGAAGGTGGTGCAAACCCGACTGCGGCACGCCTCGGCTAAGACGACCTTGGACACTTATGGCCATCTGTGGCCGGATTCCGACGACAGCACTCGAGCCGCCATCGGTGCGGTGATGGCGGCCCGGAGCAAAAATTCTGCGGACTTTTTGCGGACTAGAGAGGAGGTGGCTGAGCACCTTCCCTAGTCAGCATGGGTTTGGGAGCTAAACGTCGTAGTAGAGCTCGAACTCGTGCGGATGCGGCCGCTGCCGTACGGAGTCGATGTCAACTCGCTTCAGTTCGATCCAGGTCTCAATCAAGTCGGGAGTGAAGACGTCACCCTCGAGCAGGAAGTCGTGGTCTGCTTCCAGGTTGTCAAGAACGCCAGTCAGATCGGCTGGCACCGTCTTGACCGAGGCGTGCTCCTCTGGCGGCAGCTCGTACAGGTCCTTGTCGATCGGGGCGTCCGGCTCTGTCTTGTTCTGAATGCCGTCCAGGCCGGCGAGCAGGATGACTGCGAATGCCAGATACGGGTTAGAGGAGGAGTCCGGGCAACGGAACTCGACCCGCTTCGCCTTGGGATTTGAGCCGGTGATCGGGATGCGCATTGCAGCCGAGCGATTGCGGGAGCTGTAGACGAGGTTGACTGGCGCCTCGAATCCCGGCACCAGCCGGTGGTAGGAGTTCACGGTCGGGTTGGTGAACGCCAGGATGGCCGGCGCGTGCTCCAGGATGCCGCCGACATACCAACGAGCGACATCCGACAGGCCGCCGTAGCCAGCCTCGTCGTAGAACAGCGGCTCGCCTTCCTTCCAGATCGAGGAGTGCACGTGCATTCCCGAGCCGTTGTCCCCGAAGATCGGCTTCGGCATGAACGTGGCCGTCTTGCCGGCTGCCCATGCAGTGTTCTTGACGATGTACTTGAACTTCTGAATGTCGTCCCCAGCGCTCAACATCGTGTTGAACCTGTAGTTGATCTCGGCCTGTCCGGCGGTGCCAACCTCATGGTGTGCCCGCTCGACCTGGAGCCCGCTCGCCTCGAGGTTCTTGACGATCTGGTCGCGCAGATCGGCGAAGTGGTCGACCGGAGGAACCGGGAAGTAGCCGCCCTTGTAGCGGACCTTGTAGCCGCGGTTACCGCCCTCCTCGACCCGGCCGGTGTTCCAGGCGCCCGCGATCGAGTCAATGGCGTAGTAGCCGGTGTTCTGCTTGGTCTCGAACCGGACATCGTCGAACATGTAGAACTCAGCCTCTGGTGCGAAGAAGGCGGTGTCGCCGATGCCAGTCGACGCTAGATAGTTCTCGGCCTTGCGAGCGATGTTCCGGGGGTCCCTGCTGTACGGCTCCTTGGTCAGCGGGTCGTGAACAAAGAAGTTGATGGCTAGGGTCTTTGCCGTACGGAACGGATCGAGAAACGCGGTGGCCGGATCGGGGAGCAAGGCCATGTCCGATTCGTGGATCTTCTGGAAGCCGCGGATCGAGGAGCCGTCGAAGTTCACACCGTCCTCGAAGTATTCGGGGCCGAACGTCGAGACGGGTACGGTGAAGTGCTGCATGATGCCGGGCAAGTCGCAGAAGCGAATGTCGATCATTTCGACACCCTCATCTTTGATATAGGCCAACAGGTCATCTGGGCCTTTGAACATTCGTCCTCCGGTGAGGTTTGAGGTGCTCGGTGAGCACGAGTCGGCTTGCTCGGGTGAGCAACTTTGTTCGCTGGACGAGCACGGTCGGTCAGCCGCGCTCGGTGGCTAGGAGCCTATGGAGAGGCGGTTTCCGTCCAGTTGCCGAATTGTTTCACGGACGTAACACGGTATGGCCCCGGCTGGCGGTCCCGATCTCCGATCGGGTTGGCTAAGACGGATAGCCTCGGCGCATGGCCGAGGCTGCTCAGACTGGGCACGAGAACGAAGCGTATCCCGGAGCCCGTCTCGGCCTGGCTCGGGTCGGTCGCGGCTCACTGGCGTCGTGGCGGTCCCGAATCGCGGCGCTGATCTTGGACTGGGCAGCGTGCATGGCAGTCGCCGTCGGCTTCTTCGGATCCGGCGTGCTGACCGGCCATGGCTGGCGCGCCTGGATGATCTTGACGGTCTTCTTTGTGGAGTCGTCTGTATTGAGCGCGGTGCTCGCCGGAAGCTTTGGCCAGCTCATCTGCCGGATCGCAATCGTCCGCTTGGACGGCAAGCCGCTGGGTTTCCCGCGGGCCGTTCTCCGGGCGTTCCTGGTAAGCCTTGCACTGCCGCCGCTGGTCGTCGGAGCCGATCGCCGGGGGCTGCAGGACCTGGCTGTTGGCACGGTAGTGACCAACCGGCGCTGAGTCTGGACTACAAGATCGCGCCGGGATTGAGAATTCCTTGCGGGTCGAGCGCATTCTTAATTGTTCGGGTCAGGGCCATCACCTCCGGACCTAGCTGATTCGGCAACGCACTCTTCTTTGCCCGTCCGACGCCATGCTCGCCGGTGATAGTGCCGCCCAATGAGATCGCGAGGGCCATGATTTCGTCAAAGGCCTGGTACGCCCGCTGACGCGCCTCATCGTCAGTGGGGTCGTAAATGACAAGTGGGTGAGTGTTGCCGTCACCGGCATGTGCCACTACCGGCACTTCTATTGCGTGCGTCGCTGCGATGGCAGCGACTCCGGCCAGTAGCTGGGGCAGCACGGGCACTGGAACGCCAACGTCCTCCAGCAGCAAGGCGCCTCGCGTCTCCATGGCCGGAAAAGCGGCTCGCCGTGCGGCGACGAAGAGCTCGCCCTCCTCCGGGTCGTCGGTGACGAACACCTCCTTGGCGCCGGCCATCTCACAGGCCCCTTCCATGGCGGTGATTTCGAGCGCTCGGGCATCGCCCGGCGCATCAGACTGAGCCAGGAGCATCGCACCGGCGGTGCGGTCGAGTCCCATGGGCCGGTAGTCCTCGACGGCGTTGATGGAGGCGTTGTCCATCAGTTCCATCATCGAGGCTCGCAAGGTCTGGCCGATCGCCACCACGCTGTCTGCCGCCGCTCCAACGCTCGGGAACGTGGCGACGAGCGTGGACCGTACGGGCTGGGCGGGGATCAGCCGAAGGATTGCACGAGTGATCACGCCGAGGGTGCCTTCGCTGCCGACGAAGAGCTTCATCAGCGACAGTCCAGCGACGTCCTTAATCCGTTTTCCTCCCAATGTGATCTTGGTGCCATCCGCGAGCACAACCTCCAGCCCGAGCACATAGTCGGTTGTCACCCCGTACTTAACGCAGCAGAGCCCGCCTGCGTTTGTCGCGATGTTGCCTCCGATCGAGCAGATTTCGTACGAGGACGGGTCCGGTGGATACCACAGTCCGTGTGCCGCGGCAGCAGCTTTCACGTCCGCGTTGAAGGCACCCGGCTCCACGATCGCAACCCGTGTTGCGGTGTCGATCTCAATCGCGCGCATTCGCTCCAGGCTGAGCACGATGCCGGAGTCCAAGGCTGTGCTTCCGCCCGAAAGGCCGCTCCCGGCCCCTCGAGGTACCACGGGCACTCCATGGCCGGATGCCCAGCGCAGCACGGTTTGCGTCTGCTCGGCACTGGCCGGCCGGACGACTGCGATCGGCGTCCCCGCGCCGGGATCCCGAGACCAATCGAAGCGGTAGTTTTCGAGAGTGGCAAGCTCCACGACAACGGTGTCAGCAGGCAGCGCGCCGATCAGCTCCTCGATCGCGGCCGGCTCACGGGCGCTCATGGCTCCAAACTATCCGTCAATGAAACGCTCGGCTTAGTGCGCCCCGACCGCCTCTCCCGACGCCGACTGAACCGTGCGACCCTCGCCCGTCAGCTGCTGCTGGAGCGAGCTGAGCTTTCACCGCCCTCGGCTGTCGAGCACCTGGTGGGACTGCAATCGCAAGCTCCGCTGGCGCATTATGTCGGACTGTGGAGCCGACTGTTGGCATTCGATCCAAAGACGGTCGGTGCGGCCCTGGAGTCCAAAGAACTGGTCCGGACGCACGCCATGCGGGCAACTGTCCACCTGTTCACTCGACGCGATGCCCTCGGCCTGCGTGCCCTGATGCAGCCGATGCTTGCCGCACGCTTTCTGTCCTCACCATTCCCCAAGCAGCTCCCCGGAATCGATCTCAACGCGGTATGCCAGGAGGGCCGCGTTCTGGTGACCGAACGTCCGCACAGCCGGGTCGAGCTCGGGCGCCGGCTCGGCGCTCTCTTTCCGGGCATGCCAGAGGATGCGCTTGCCTACGCAGTCACCTACCTCGAGCCGATGGTGCAACTGCCGCCGCGAGGTGTCTGGGGCAAGCAAGGACCAGCTTCATGGCAGACGTTCCGTGGCTGGCTGGGGGCCGATGCCGACCGGCCGGCCAACGTGGACCAGGTTGCGTTGCGCTATTTGGCGGCCTTCGGCCCCGCCTCGGCGTCCGACATGCGTACTTGGTGCGGATTACCTGCGTTGCGGGAGGTGATGGATCGGCTTAAACCGCAGCTGCGAGCCTTCGTCGACGAAAGCGGCCGTGACTTGGTTGACCTTCCCGACGCTGCCCGACCGCATCCCGATGTGCGTGCCCCGGTGCGTTTTCTGCCCGAGTACGACAACGTCCTGCTGTCTCACGACGACCGCACCCGCGTCATCCCAGACCGACGCGGTGTGCCGCTGCCACCCGGCAACGGCGCGCAGATGGGGACTCTTCTGGTCGATGGCGACTTTCGCGCCATCTGGCGCATCTCCCACGATCGCCACTCAGCTGTTCTGAAGGTGCGCGCGATCCCTCCGTTGTCCCGGGGACAGATATCCGAAGTTCAGGAGGAGGGCGATCGGTTGTTGGCCTTCCTCAAGCCAGAATTCGCTCGCGAGGTGAGGGTCGAGGGCTAGATCAATCTCAAGATCAGCGACCGCGCATGGCTTGGCGGACGCCTTTCACTTGTCGTGGGTTCGCCGGCATTGGCCCCTTTGGCATCGGGACCGTCGGCCGTACGGCGTCTAGGGCGCGAAGCCGCTGTTTGATGTCGGTCACCTGATGGGGCTCCAAGACCTTCGGCAGGTTTCGAATGTGATCGGCCAGCCTGTCGAGTGGAACTTGGCCCTCTCGGTCACCCATGATCACTGTGATCACCGGGACCCCGTACGCCACCCGCTCATGCTTCTTGACCTCACCGCCCAGCAACTGGCGGACGCGACCGGCCTCGCCCTCCCCGATTAGCACCAAGCCGCCAGGCCCGAGTGTCCGGTGCACGACGTCGCGGTTGCGATTGGCCGCGATCACTGGTGTGGAGATCCACTTCTTAGGCAGCATGCCGAGCGCCACCTCGGCGGAACCGGCCTGGCCCATGTAGCGCTTATACGTCGCCGCCTTGGCGCGGCGAACCAGCACCGCGAGCGCCGCAACCAGGCCGGTCATTGCGCCGAGGAAGCCCAAGTAGAGCGGGTGCGGCCAAAAGATGCTGGTCAACAGGCCGAGCGCTACCGGAAGCACAAAGGCGCCAATCATCAGGAAGGGGAGCGCCTTGTCGTATTCGTGAGTGCGCTTGTAGGCGAGAGCGATCTGGCGGAACCTGCCCATGTCGGCTGGATCGTTGCTGGCCTTCTTGCGTGCCTTCTCGGCCTTCTTGGCGTCGGCTGCCGCCTTTTTTGCCTTGCGCGGCGTCATCGACTCTTTGCCGGTTCGGGCCGGGGTGCCCTTACCGCTACCGCCCTTGGCGTCGGCCATGCTGCATCCTTCGTGACGTCATCTCGAACCCGTTCTTGTTAGCCAACCAGTTCCGACGCAACCAGAGTGTCCCGCGACTCTGTGACCTGGCGATAGAGCCGTCCGGCCCGGTAGGACGACCGGACCAGGGGACCGCTCATTACGCCGGCAAACCCGATCTGTTCGGCCTCGGCTTTCAGCTCGACGAACTCCTCCGGGCGTACCCAGCGTTCGACTGGGTGATGCCGCGGCGAAGGTCGCAGGTACTGGGTGATGGTGATGATCTCTGCGCCGGCATCGTAAAGATCGCGGAGTGCGGCCGAAATTTCGCCCCGCGTCTCACCCATGCCCAAGATCAGATTGCTCTTGGTGATCAAACCGAAATCGTGGGCTGCTCGCAAGACGCCGAGCGAGCGGTCGTAGCGGAAACCTGGTCGGATTGACTTGAAGATCCGCGGCACTGTTTCCACGTTGTGCGCAAATACCTCCGGTTGGGTTTCGAAGACCTGCCTGAGGTAGTCGATCTTGCCGGAGAAGTCTGGCGCCAGCATCTCTACCCCGGTTCCAGGGTTGAGCTCGTGGATTTTGCGGATCGTTTCGGAATAGAGCCAAGCGCCTTCGTCCGGCAGGTCGTCGCGGCAGACTCCGGTGACAGTGGCGTACCGCAGGCCCATCGTCGCCACCGATTCCGCGACCCGCAGCGGTTCGCCAGCATCGAATTCGGCGGGTTTGCCGGTGTCGATCTGGCAAAAGTCACAACGCCGAGTACAGAAATCGCCGCCGATCAGAAATGTGGCCTCCCGGTCCTCCCAGCACTCATAGATATTGGGGCAGCCGGCCTCCTGGCAGACGGTATGCAGCTGCTCGCTGGCTACGAGGTGTCGGAGCTCGCGATACTCCGGGCCCATCCGGGCCGTGGTCTTGATCCACGGCGGCTTCTTCTCAATCGGCACGCTCGCATTGCGGACCTCCAAGCGCAGCAGCTTGCGGCCCTCCGGAGCGATGGTCACCCGCTCAGACTACTAGTGATGCCGAAGGCACAGTCTCCCACTGATGCCTTGGGGGACGCCTGCGCGACGGAGGAAGTCAGTGGCTGGAAACCTCGCGCGAGTGAATTCAGGTGACGTCCCGGCGCCGGAAGAGCAGCAGAGCCGCGAGGATCAGGGCAGCGAGGAGCGCGGCCCAATACAGCGTGCCGGAGCTGAGTCTGACCGTTCGTTCGATGTAGTCGATACTCACTCCGCCTTCGCTCAGCGTTTTGTGAGGGATGAAGTACCTGTACCCGTTCTGCACGATCGCCGCCAGGTTTGCCTCTGGTGCCCAAGGGGTCAACCGCTGCGCCCACGCTTGATCCCGAAGCGGCGCCATTCGGACGAAGAGGACGAAGAGATAGCCCAGCAGTACCCCCAGCGCGGCCGCGGTGTGCCGAGTCATCAAAGCGACGCAATAGCCGATCACCGCGAAGATGGCCGCCACCACCACGCCGCGGCCCGCAGTGGCTATCAGCCCACGGACCCCGGAAGTTTCACCGCCGTAGTGGGAGGTCAGCAGCGCCGCCACGCTGAGTACGAACGCCGAGGCCAAGGCGCTGATGATGAGGGCAAACACCACGACGGTGATCAACTTCGACGCGAACACCGGGCCGCGCCGCGGGATGAAACTGAGCCAGTTGGCCATGGCTCCTGTGGTGAACTCGGCGCCGATGAATGACGCTCCGACCAGGAACATAGCCAGACCTGTCAGGTAGATCGCCAATTGCAACCCGATTTGAGCCGCCTCAGCGAATGGAACCGCCTCCAGGCCGTAGTTCTGCCTGCTGGGCGGGACGCCGGCGCACTGCTCCCGCGGCTGGCCAGCGTCGACACACTCCTGCTCCCACTCCAGGTGATGATCCTGCCATTGCTTGAGATCACGCTCGAACTGGGCTTCGTTTGCGGCGACCTCAGCGGCAGATGGCGGGCTCACGGCCGAGTTGACCTGGAGCTGGAAGAGCGCAAGCACAAACAGGACGGCTAGCAGAGCGATCAGTGTGAAGCGCCGACTGCGCAGGCGGTTGATCTCCGCGCCCAGTAGCCTGATCATCCGGTCACGCTGCTTCCCGCGCCAAGGTGCTCCTCGGCAGTCAGCTCGAGAAAGACCGACTCGAGGTCGGGCCGGATAGGTGTGAGCTCAAAGACGTATAGACCATGATCAGCCAGCACACGGGTGATCTGGGCAAGGTCAAGATCAGTTGAGCCGGGAACATCTTGTACGCCTGCAGTCACCTTAAGCATTCCGTCGGACAGCGGGCTGACGGCAAAGCCGACCTTACTGAGCAAGCTGGCTGCTTGGACGGGGTCAGCGATCCCGACTCGCGCGGCTTCCGAACCGCCGGCTTCGAGGATGTCATCGACGTCCCCCTCGGCGAGTAACCGGCCGCGGCCGATGATGGACACCGTATCGGCCAGCTGCTGCACCTCGCTGAGGATGTGGCTGGACACCAGCACGGTCTTGCCGGAGTCGGCCAGTCCTCGCATTGTGGCGCGTATCTCGTGGATGCCGGCGGGGTCCAGCCCGTTGGTCGGCTCGTCGAAAATCAACAGGTCGGGCTCCTTTAGCAGCGTCGCAGCGATGGCGAGCCGCTGTTTCATGCCCAAGGAGTACGTGCGGTACTTGCTCTTCGCCCGATCGCTCAGGCCAACTTGTGCCAGCACCTCGCCGACGCGAGAGGAGGGCGCACCGATGCCGGAGGCCAACAGTTGCAGGTTCTTACGTCCTGAGAAGGTGGGAAAGAACTTCGGCTGTTCGACGATCGCGCCGATCCGATCAATAAGCTGCGGCAGATGCTGCGGTACGTGCTGGCCGAAAACCTGCATTTCGCCGTCGTCAGCGCTGATCAGGCCAAGGAGCATTCGGATCGTGGTCGTCTTGCCAGCGCCATTGGGACCAAGAAACCCGTGCACCCCGCCTGCCGGCACCTTCAGGTCCAGTCCAGCGACCGCGACCTGCCGGCCCTTTCTGGTGCGGTAGGTCTTGCGGAGGCCCGCTGTCTGGACGGCGTACCCGGTTGTCACCGGCATGGCGCGGCGCGGTCCCACGGCGGCCGTCATGCCCGTCCTCCCTCTCACCCGAGTTCACCCTAGCCATCCACGACTCCTCGTGCTGCAGCGCAATGTGGTTGCGATGCCCATGGGGGGAGGACCGTCGTGTCACCCTCCGTATGCGGCGGTGACCTTATCGGTGCTGGCGCTCAGTCCTCGTTGTGGCGGTATGCATGGGATACAGCTCGAAGGTGTTCAGACCCGCCTTGACAGACGGATCGTCCGTCGCAATGCGATGGGCGGCAGATTCCTCGTCAACTTCGAAGATCGCCACGCCCCATCCGCCCTTTGGGTCGAGCACTAGGCCGAAGACGATAGCCACTCCGTCGTCAACGAGCTGTCTCCAATACGCTCCATGCTCCTGCATCAGCAGACGCTCGTCCTGCGTCATGTCAACGGCAAACGTCGACCTCGGACCGATGAGCTTGAACAAATATGGCTTCATGCGCACCCCCAGAGGATCATTTGCCGCACGTTAGTCGAGGAGAAGCAGCAGGAATGGATTGATGGCGAGAGCGCCTCCATCCGATTCTGAGGCGGTTACCCGCCTACCGTCAGCCCGTATGTGACGCTCGAGCCCGCGCCGGCCGGCGCGACGAGATCCGGCGACTTCTCGTACGGCTCGAAGGAGAGGTAACGCTCCAGCTGCGGGCGTAAGACCTGGGCGACTTCTGACAGCGATAAGACCGTGCCGAGCTCAGAGGTCATAGAGGTCACGCCGGCATCGGCAATGCCACAGGGGATGATCTTGTCGAAGGCGGTGAGGTCGGGGTCGACATTGAGCGCAAATCCATGCATGGTGGTGCCGGCGGCGACCCGTACGCCAATAGCGGCGATCTTGCGCTCGGGCTTCATGGCGTCAGCAGCGAGCCAGACACCCGAGCGGCCCGATACCCGGCCGGTATGGAGGCCGAAGTTGCCGAGGGTCCGGATAAGCGCCTCCTCGAGCCGTCGCACATAGTCGACGACGTATACGGCCTCAGGGAGTCGTACCAGCGGGTATCCGACGAGCTGGCCAGGACCGTGCCAGGTGATCTTGCCGCCTCGGTCCACATCGATCACCGGTGTGCCGTCAGCCGGACGTTCCTCCGGCTCCGTGCGCTTGCCTGCCGTATATACCGACGCGTGCTCCAGCAAGATCACCGTATCCGGGCGTGTGCCCTCGGCGACCTCGGCGTGCAGACGGCGCTGTAGATCCCACGCCTCGACGTAATCCACGTACTCACTGCCGAGCCCCCAGCGCAGGAACTCCACAACCATGCGGGCGAGTCTACGTTCACCCCAGGTTCCTCAGACGCCGAACTCGGAGCCGAAGTCACCCTCCTCGAGTCGCGCCTTGACGGTGCTGAGGAAGCGGGCGGCCTCGGCTCCATCGACGAGCCGGTGGTCGTATGACAACGAGAGGTACATCATGTCCCGCACCGCGATCACCTCGCCCAGCTTGGGATCGTTCACCACAACCGGGCGCTTGACCAATGCACCTGTGCCCAAGATCGCAACCTGCGGTTGGTTGATGATCGGCGTGTCCATCAGCGTGCCGGCCGAGCCGTAGTTGGTGATCGTGAAGGTGCCGCCGCTCAGATCGTCAGGGCTGACCTTGTTCTGCCGGGTCCTCGAGGCCAGGTCGCCGATCTTCTTGGCCAGCCCCGCAATATTCAGGTCACCGGCATCCTTGATCACCGGGACGAGCAGACCCTTCTCGGTATCCACTGCGATGCCGACGTGCTCGGCATCGGGATAGGTGACGCTCTGCGACTCGGTGTCGATGGTGGCATTGACCTTTGGATAGACCTTGAGGGCTTCCACGGCCGCCTTGGTGATGAACGGCAGATAGGACAGGCTGGCCCCTTCTCGCTTCTTGAATTCCTCCTTGACCTTGGCCCGAATCCGCGAGATCGCGGTGAGGTCCACCTCGACGGTGGCTGTTAGCTGGGCCGAGACCTGGAGGGATTCCACCATCCGCCGGGCAATGGTCTGGCGAAGCCTCGACATCTTTTCCGTCGTGCCCCGAAGTGAGCTCGGCTGGGGGGCGGCTGCGGCAGCGGGTGCGGCGGGCGCCGCTGCGGGTGCCTCAGCAGGCGGTGCGGCCGGGGTGGCCTTTGCAGCTTCAGCAGCCGCCAGTACGTCCTGCTTTCGGATTCGGCCGCCGACGCCCGTGCCGTTGATCTGGCCGAGCTCGACGTCGTGCTCTCTGGCCAACTTGCGTACTAGAGGTGTGACGTAGCCGGCCCCTGACTCGGCCTGTTCCGCGGTCGCGGCCGATGCGGCTGGAGCGCTCGCGGTGGCTGCCGCCGCTGGCTGAGGCTCTCGCTCAGGTTGCGGGGCCGGCTCCGGTTGAGGTTCCGGCTCGGGTTGAGTTTCGGGTTGCAGCTCCGCTTGGGGCTCGGGTTGGGGCGGTGGTTCCGGTTCCGGCTGTGGCTCAGGCTCCGGCTCGGTCGCTGCCGGAGCGGCGCCCCGCTCACCGACAATCGCGAGCACTGATCCGACCTCCACGGTCTCGTCCTGCTCCACCCGAATTTCGAGCAGGGTGCCGGCGGCAGGTGAAGGGATCTCGGTGTCGACCTTGTCGGTAGAGACCTCCAGAAGCGGTTCGTCAGCCGCGACCTCGTCGCCGACCTGCTTGAGCCAGCGGCTGACCGTACCCTCGGTGACGCTTTCACCGAGGGCCGGAAGGGTCACCTCTGTGCCGCCTGCTGCACCATCTCCACTGGGCCCAGCGCCAGCCTGTTGTGCGACCGGAGCCGCTTCGTCGGCCTTCGGCTGGTCTGCCTCGGAATTGGTGATCGGAGCGCCCTCGTCGCTGACATCCCCGGGGACCGCTTCTACCTCGGCAGCCGCTTCCTGCTCGACCTGCGGCGGCTCCGCTGCGTCCTCGCCACCGCCGCCCGCCTCGCTGGCATCGCCGATCAGCGCCAGTATTGCTCCGACCTCAACGGTCTCGTCTTCCTGAGCCTTGATCTCCAGCAGCACGCCCGACGCCGGCGACGGGATTTCCGTGTCGACCTTGTCAGTCGATATTTCGAGCAACGGCTCGTCCGCCTCGACGGCGTCGCCGACCTGCTTGAGCCACCGTGTGACGGTGCCCTCGGTCACGCTTTCCCCAAGCGCCGGAAGTGTCACAGAAGTCGACATCGTGGTTAGGACTCCTTCGTCGAGCGGAACCGTCTCCTCGGATGCGCATCAGCCTATCCATGCAGCGGCGCGGTCAGCCATGCGCGTGCAGAGGCTTTCCGGCTAATGCCAGATGCGCCTCCCCGAGTGCCTCGTTCTGCGTTGGATGGGCATGGACGTACGACGCTACGTCGCTCGGAAACGCCTCCCAGCTGGTGATCAACTGCGCCTCGCCGATGAGTTCACTGACCCGCGAGCCGATCATGTGGACGCCGACAACTGCGCCCTCGCGTCTCCGGACCAGCTTGACGAATCCCGAAGTCTTCAGGATCTGGGACTTGCCGTTGCCGGCCAGGTCGTAGGTGCGCGTTTCGACATCGCCATATTCTGCGCGGGCAACCTCCTCGGACAACCCAACTGTCGCGATCTCCGGATCGGAGTAGGTCACTCGCGGGATGTCGCGATCATGCACTGGTGACGGCGGCGTAGTCGACCGCCCAGCTCGATGGCCGATGTCCTCAGCCACGAAGATCCCGTGGGCAAAGCCGCGGTGCGCCAATTGGGGTCCGGCAATCAGATCACCGACCGCGTAAACGCCCGGAACCGAAGTGCGCAATCTGTCATCGACGGTGGCAAAGCCTTGATCGAGTTTGACGCCTGCCTCCCGGTAGCCGAGTCCGTCGGTGTACGGCCCGCGGCCGACTGAGACTAGCGCCAGGTCTGCAGTCAGTTCAGCTCCATCGGCGAGCGTCACGATCACGCCTTGGTCCCGTGACTCGCAGCTCTGCACCGCTTCGCCGGTGCGCATCCCGATTTTGCGCCGACGGAACGCCCGCTCCAAAGCGGCGGAGATCGTCGGATCTTCGGATGGCATAAGGCGCGGCATAGCCTCGATCACGGTGACGCTGACGCCCAGGGATCGCCATGCGCTGGCGAATTCGACGCCAATGACGCCGCCGCCGAGGACAATCGCTGAGCTGGGCAGTTGGCCGAGGGTCAGAGCATGGTCGCTCGTGATCACCCGTTCCCCATCCACAGTAACGCCGGGAAGCGTACGAGGCAGTGATCCGGAGGCCAGGACCACAAAGGATCCGGGATAGTCCTCATCAGCGACCCGAACCGCGAGCCGGCCGTCGGCCAGAATGAGCGACCCCTCGCCGGTCACGACCGTGATATTGCCCGCGCGCACCAGCCCGTTGAGTCCCGAGTAGAGACGGCTGACCACCGAGCGGGCATAATCCTGGATTTCGGCCAGGTCGATCTTGTCAACGGTCGCGTGGATGCCAAAGCGGCTACCGTTCCGGGCAGCGTCGGCCACCTCAGCCGCATGCAACAGTGCCTTGGTAGAGATGCAGCCCTTATGCAGGCAGGTGCCCCCAACCTTGTCCTTCTCCACCATCGCCACCGATAGCCCCAGCTGAGCCGCCCGAAGCGCGCAGGCGTAGCCGCCGCTGCCCGCTCCGAGGACCACGACGTCGTACGAAGCCGCCATGGCTGCCATCTTGTCAGTTGACCGAGCGCCATACTTGGCGCATGAGTTGGCTCAAGCGGACCGCAGGGCGGGCTAAGCGTGGTCGCCAGCTTGCCAGCGACAGCCGCACGGTTGACGATGCAGTGACCCAGCATCTGACGCAGTTCGTCCAGACACGCCGAGGCGTAGAGGCGTTTATCGAGCCCAAGACCTCGGTGACCCAAACGACAATCCTGTTGGTGGCCTTCGATGGGGAGTGGACTCGCCGGGTAGTCCCGTCGCCGCAATGGGCCTACGCCTTTGCCGAACACCTCCAAATCCCGGGCTACGACGCTGGGGTGGTCGGCTATCCACAGCGGATGCGGGATTACAACACTCGCAATAAGAAGCACCCCGATTTACGTTGAACCCAATCCGTCTTCTTGACGTCTCCGAATTAGGGGATGGGTGGTACGTCGGCGCCAAAGGACGTGCCTAACAACCTCCTGTGGTTTGGGGGGCGGCGTCCCACTCGCGCCGTGCTGGCAGGGGCGTTGGGAGCAAGGATGGAGCAATCGACGTCCGGGGCACTGCCAGCACGGCCCCCCGTCCGCTTGTTGTGTTCGCAGCCGATGGCGGCCCTATTGGGCCAGGCTTCGAGCAAGGGAAATCAACGTGCGGACGCCGGCTCCGGTGCCGCCGGAACTGACGTATCCGTACGGGTCACCGTCGTGGAATGCGGGCCCGGCGATGTCGAGGTGGGCCCAGCGCGTGCCGTCGGCGACGAATTCGCGCAGAAAGGCGGCAGCCAGCAGGGCACCCCCGGCTCGATCTGTACCGGTCGAGCGCAGATCGGCCACCTTGGAGTCAAGTTTGGCGCGGGTCTCCCGCGGAATCGGCAGTTGCCAGACGTCCTCGCCGCCGGCCTGCGCGGCTTCGACCAGTAGCTTCGCGGTTTCGTCGTCGGAAGCCATCAGCCCTGCGGTGCGGGCGCCTAGAGCCACAACACATGCTCCAGTCAGGGTGGCCACGTCCACCACCAGGTCGGGGCTGTCCTCGCAGGCCCGAGCCAGCGCATCGGCCATGACCAATCGGCCTTCGGCATCGGTGTTGCCGTTCTCGACAGTCTTGCCGCCGTAGATGGTGAGCACGTCGGACGGCCGGTAGGACGTGTCGGAGGGGAGGTTCTCCGCCAGCGCCCCGTACGCGGTGATCTTGATCTTCAGCCCAAGATCGGCCATCGCCTTGGTAGCGGCGAAGACCGCCGCAGCGCCGGACATGTCGGACTTCATCGTGTACATGGCGTCGGCCGGTTTGATGTTCAGGCCACCGGAGTCGAACGTGATGCCCTTGCCAACCATCGCTAGGTGGAACTTTGCCCCGCGTGGGCGATAGGCCAACCGCACCAGGCGGGGGAGCCGAGACGAGCCGCCACCAACCGCAAGAAGGCCACCGTAGCCATCTCGAACAAGAGCCTTGTCGTCCAACACTTCGACTGTCAGAGGCGAGCTCCGCACAAGTGCACGGACCTCGTCGGCGAAGGAGGCGGGATAAAGCAGGTTGGGCGGCAGGTTCACCCACTCACGGGCTGTCACGACGACACGCGCGACCGTCTGTGCGTCCTCTGCGAGACCCTTTCTCACACCAGACGGGTCGACCACCGCGATGGTCTCGATTCGCCCGCCGGACTGCGACCCATTGGGCTTCGATCCGAGCACTGCGTATCGGTAGCTGCCCAGTAGCGCGCCCTCCGCAATCGCGCGTACCGCATCGGTTCCCTCGCCCAGTGAGACTGCCACCGAGACACTCGCTTCATCCGCAAGCTCTAGAGCCTGGCGCACTCCCGTGCCAGCGGCTTGGCGGACGTCGTCGAGACGCTCGCTTTCGCCAACCCCAACCACGATGAGCCGGCACTCGTTCCCGGCAGCTGGCAACGTCCGGTGGCTGCCGATCTCAGACTTCGCCCCGATCGAACGCGCCAGTTCACCCACACCAGAGTCGAATCGTGTGACGTAGGCCTGCTCAATATCGGTCGGCACGCCAACCGCGCCGCCAGTCGACAAACCGACCACGAGCACGTCGGTGCCGCGCGGCACCGATCGGGAGATCGCTAAGGTCGGCAATGGGGGTGTTGGCATTGAGGAGGCCACCTTTCACCGGGATCGAGGCTATCGAGAGCGTGTCACAGGCTAGCTCCTGAACATCTCGATCAAGGCGGATCCACCCATCTGTGCGGTAGGTTCGGCGATCATGGAAGCCGGCAATTCCGCCGCTGCCGACGGGTCAAGCGCCGCAGTCCTGAAGAACTCGCCCCTGCACCGCTTGCATCAGGCCGCCGGAGCGAAGTTCGCCGCATTCGGCGGCTGGTCGATGCCGTTGGAATACGCGGGTGCCGGCGTGCTTGCCGAGCATGCTGCGGTACGCACCGCCGTCGGAATTTTTGACGTCAGTCACCTCGGCAAGATCATTGTGGCCGGCGCTGAAGCAAAGGATTTCGTGAATCGGTGCCTCACTAATGATCTGAACAAGATCAGCCCCGGGCAGGCGCAATACACGCTGATCTGCAATGAGAACGGCGGGGTTGTCGATGACCTGATCGCCTACCTGAAATCGCCGAACGAGGTGTTGCTGATCCCCAACGCTGCCAACTGCGCACAAGTCGCCGATCTCCTTGCCGCCGCGGCACCGACGGAGATCACCGTCACAAACCGTCACGAGGACTTCGCCATCCTTGCGGTACAAGGGACTGAGTCGGACGAGGTACTGACCGCCGCCGGCTTTCCGGTCGGTCACGACTACATGTCATTCGTGCTGACCGAGCATTCCGGTGCGCCGGTGACCGTGTGCCGGACCGGCTACACAGGGGAGCGCGGCTATGAGCTGATCGTGCCGGCCGGTGCCGCCGTCGACCTGTGGGAGAAGATCGCTCAAGCAGGTGCCCCGTACGGGCTTCAGCCGGCCGGATTGGGTGCGCGGGACACACTGCGCACCGAAATGGGCTATCCGCTCCATGGCCAAGACATCACGCCCGAGATCACCCCAGTTCAGGCTCGACTCGGCTGGGCCGTCGGCTGGAAGAAGGACGCATTCTTCGGGGATGTGGCACTGCGCGCGGAGAAGGAACGGGGTCCGGATCGCGTGCTCCGCGGTTTGACGGCGACCGGGCGCGGCATTCCACGACCGGGCATGACCGTGCACGACAGCGATGGCAACAAGGTCGGGTTTGTCACGTCCGGTACGTACTCGCCGACCATGAAGACCGGCATCGCACTCGCATTGCTCAAGCCGGCTCTGGCAGACGGCGATGGTGTCTTCGTCGACGTCCGCGGTCGCCGGGAGCCCTTCGTGATCACGAAGCCGCCGTTCGTCACCCCCGGCGTCCGGGAACCCTAGGTGTTTCGCGAGCGAACTAACTCACACAGAATTCGTTGCCTTCCGGATCACGGAGGGTTGTGTTCAGCGGTCCGCGGTCAGATGTTGTCCACGCCACGGTCGCACCCAGCGCGACCAGCCGGTCGATCTCTTTCGGGGCGTGCTCGGCCCCGACTTGGATGTCGAGATGCACCCTATTCTTGGTTGTCTTTGGTTCCGGCACTCGCTGAAAGAAAAGGCGAGGCCGGCTGCCTTCCGGATCACGGCAAGCTGCTACGTCACGGAACGCCTGCCGGCCGTCAACCACGATGACCTCAGCGGTCTGCAGTTGTCCACGTGACAGAAGGTGGCCCACGATGCCGCTGTGATCCTCCACCTCGTAATGGAGGGCTTCTGCCCAGAACCGGGCCTGAGCATGAGGATCCGCCGTGTCGAATGCCACCTGTAGTTGAGTGTCGGTCACGCCGTCATCGTGCCACGCTCCCGCTGGCTGCAATCAGGAGTCGAAAACGCAGACCTGTCGATCGGCGAGCGCGGTGGCGATCCGCCGGTGCAACAAGGCCGGAAGCCCTGGAGGCAGCTGGTCGGTGCGGAACCAGGCCACCTCGGTCGACTCGTCGTCGCCTACCTGTGCCTCGCCACCGACGTAGGCGCATCGAAACGTCATCGAGATGTACTGGCAGCGATCGCCGTTGGGATAGGTCAGCTCCGGATCGGTGGTAAGTAGCGTCAAGCGCTCCGCCCGGACATGGACCCGGGTCTCTTCGAGCAACTCGCGGACGATGGTGGTGGCCGGCTGCTCATCCGGTTCGACGATGCCGGCCGGCAGACTCCATCGGCCGGTGTCGGCGCGCCGCAGCAGCAGGATGTGCCTCCTGCCAGGCTCAATGTCGTCGCGCACCACCACGCCGGAGACTCCGGGCAGCAGAAGCCGGCCCTGGCCGTAACTGCGCCGGATGTCGAGGATGTAGGTCGGCGTCGGCACGTACTACCCAGTGTGGTCGGGTCCGAGGTTCATCGGACCGTAGACCAGCCGGTCTTCCTCATAAAGGCTGACCGATTGAACGCCGGTGGCTAGCAGCTCGGGATAAAACTCGCCGAGCCACGTCTCAGCCTCTCCCTGACTGGGGAACGTACGCGGCTGTACGCCAGCGTCAGGCTCACGATCGGGAATCCATCGCCAGGCCATAGGACCTCCTCCGGCGCTCGAGTCAGATCTTGTCGCCGCGCTTAACACGCGGCGGCGGCATCCGGAACCTGCGGATTTGGATGCCCCGATTCGTGCCGTACATCAGCAACCCGCGGGATGAGGCCTTGGGTAACCGGGCCGCGAGCAGTTTCTTGAAACCTCGCCACATGATCGCGATATCCGTAATCACGGCGAAGATGAACGCGTACATCGCCAGGGTGCTGATGACCGCCACCCGGGGCAGCATCTGTCCCAGGAAGGTCATGGCCAGGATCACCACCAGACTCGGCAACAAGAACTCGCCCAGGTTGAAGCGCGAGTCGACATAGTCGCGGAGCAGGGCCTTCTCCGGAGTCGCATCCCGGGCATTGATCACCCGCATCCGCTCAGCGCGAGACTGCCGGCTCGCTTCGATGCGCGCTTCTTTTTTCGACAGCGTCCGCGTGACTCGCTGTCGGCGTGCCGCTTCCGCTTCCTTGCGGGTAGGGGTCGGTCGATCCTTCTTCGCGGCCGCCCCAGCCGGTGCCACGGTCGGAGGCGGCGCCGGCTCCGGTTGAGCGTTCCGGCGGAAGAGTGCCACGAACCAGTACCTCTCATGCAAATTCGTTCGACTTCGTGCCAAATGGGCGGTCCGAGCGATCCCTGGATTGTGTCAGGGGAACAACCCAAAGACGAAACTACCCGGGCCATCCGCGACGAGTGCTTACCGTCGCAGGGATACGGTGGAAGCCTGTGTAGGCGCCCCCCGCCATCCGCCAGTGTGGAAGGACTAGCGAATTCGTCATGGCCGGCATTTTTCAGCGCATCTCGATGATCTTTCGTGCCAAGACTGACAAGGCCTTGGACAAGCTCGAAGATCCGCGGCAGACCCTCGACTATTCCTACCAGCGGCAGCTCGAACTGCTCCAGAAGGTGCGCCGCGGGGTGGCCGATGTTGCCACCAGCCGTAAGCGGGTGGAGCTGCAAGCTACCCAGCTCACTACTCAGGCCGACAAGCTGACCCAACAGGCACAGAAGGCCCTGGAAGTCGGCCGCGAGGATCTGGCCAGGGAGGCCCTCACCCGCCGATCAGGCATTCAACAGCAGTTGGCCGATCTACAGACCCAGCATGCCCAGCTTCAGGCCGAGGAGGAAAAGCTCACTCGCGCCAGCCAGCGGCTGCAGGCCAAGGTGGATGCCTTCCGCACTCGCAAGGAGACAATCAAGGCCACCTACTCGGCTGCCGAGGCGCAGACCCGGATCAATGAAGCGTTCTCCGGGATCAGCGAAGAGATGGGCGATGTCGGCCTCGCGATTCAGCGAGCCGAGGACAAGACCGCGCAGATGCAGGCGCGGGCCGGCGCCATAGACGAGCTATTGGCCAGCGGAGCACTGGATGATCCAACCGGTACGGCCAAGGATGACATCACCATGGAACTCGAGCAGCTGGCGTCCACCTCCGACGTGGAGAATGAACTGGCCCGAATGAAAGCGGCCATCGGTGCCGGGCCGTCGGCCGCGCCGCAGGCCATCGAGGCGCAGCAGGAGCCGGCAGACGCGCTGCCGCCGGCCGACAAGCCGGAGCAGACCAACTACACCCAGCCGCCGCCAGCCTTTGATGCCGAGCAACAGCCGCAGCAGGCGCCGGCCAACGAGGGAGATCTTCGATGATCGTGCGGATCCTGAACGAAGGTCAGTGGGAGCTGAGCGACGAAGCCGTACGGAGCCTGAACTCACTCGACGATGCAGTGGACAAGGCGGTTGCCGCAGCTGACCAAGATCAGTTGGCGTCGGCGCTAAAGGCTTTGCTTGATCGAGTACGCAACAGCGGCACGCCGATTCCGGACGATGAGCTGCGTGATTCCGATCTCATCCTTCCCGACTCTGACTCCACGGTCGAGGACGTTCGGGCCCTGTTGAGCGACACCGACGAGGGTCTCATTCCCAACTGAGCGGCGCTTCAGTCCTTTGCCGTCTGTCCAGGCAGTTCCAGCATCCGCTGCAACGCCTCCCGGGCGTAATGCTCGGTTTCGCGATCGACCACGATCTGGTTAACCAGGTGGCCCTGGGCCAGGTTTTCCAGTGCCCAAACCAGGTGCGGGAGATCAATGCGATTCATCGTCGCGCAATAGCAGACATGCTGCTCAAGAAAGACGATCTCTTTGTCGGGATGGGTCAGGGCGAGCCGTTTGACGAGATTCAGTTCGGTGCCAATCGCCCAGCGCGATCCCGCGGGTGCTTTCTCGATGGTGTGCAGAATGAACTCGGTTGAACCGATGAGATCAGCTTTGAGAACGACCTCGTGTTGACACTCCGGATGCACCAGGACTTGAACACCCGGAATTCGGGTCCGAACATCATCGACGGCTTGCGGCGTAAAGCGGCCATGTACCGAACAGTGGCCCTTCCACAAGATCATCTTCGCGGCATGCAGCTGTTCCTCGGTCAGCCCACCGTTGAGCCGGCGCGGGTCGTACAGGACGCAGTCGTCAAGGTTCATCCCCATCTGTAGGACCGCGGTGTTGCGGCCCAGGTGCTGGTCGGGGAGGAACAGTACCTTCTCGCCGCGTCGGTAAGCCCAATCGAGGACGGCCTTGGCGTTGGAGGACGTACAGACCACTCCGCCGCGCTTGCCGCAGAAAGCCTTGATGTCGGCCGAGGAGTTCATGTAGGTGACTGGCACTGTCACGTCGGCGACGCCGGCATCGGCTAAGACGTCCCAGGCGTCCTCCACTTGGGCGAGCCGAGCCATGTCGGCCATCGAGCAACCGGCAGCGAGGTCGGGCAGGATCACCTTCTGGTGATCCGCTGTCAAGATGTCTGCCGACTCCGCCATGAAGTGCACGCCGCAGAAGACGATGAACTCTGCATTCGGCCGGGCGGCCGCCTCTCGCGCCAGTTTGAAGGAGTCCCCGGTCACGTCGGCGAACTGGATGACCTCGTCGCGCTGATAGTGATGGCCAAGCACGAACAGCCGATCGCCGAGGGCGGCCTTGGCTCGTCGGGCCCGCTCCACGAGGGCCGGATCAGAGGCTGGCGGCAGGTCGCCTGGACACTCCACGCCCCGCTCCGTTTGCGGGTCGGATTGGTGGCCCAGGATGTAGAGCGACAAGGGAGTGCCCGGCCTAGTTGGAGCAGAGGTCCCGGTGCTGATCACGAACCCACGATACCGACCTTGTGACCACATACTCGATTTCGTTCACCCGGCCACGGGACCGATAGAGGTCACGGAGCAGGGCGATCTCGGCGCCGTGATGAATGACTTCCCGGTGAATGTGCAAGATCATCGCCGCCATCGAGTCGGTTTCAAAACCAGGCTCCCGACAGCGCTCGGCGAGGCCGGCGACACTGAGGGTGCGAATCCCGTCGATCCATCGAGCGTATTGCTCGTCAAGATCGACAAGGGCCTGCGCCGCTGTTCCCGCATAGTCGTACGAGTCGTAGCTCACCGGCGGGCCGGGCGAAATAGCGGGCGTTGCGATCGCCGAGGACGCCGACAATCAGATGACCGATCCGCCAGGCGATTGTCCGCAGCTGGTTGTCCCAATGCCAGGAGAGTTGCCTGTCGAGCTCCGAAGTCCACTCGAGCTCAGCGCCAGATCGCTCCGAACTCATCTTCCTACCATGGCAGGCGCAACCGACAGTTAAGGAGCGATGCAGTGCGCGTGCTGGTTGCCACCGACGCGATCGGGGCTCTGAGCTCGCTTCGGGCCGGCCAGATCGTCGCGTCGGGCTGGGCTCGGGAAGGCGTCCTTGTTGTGCCCGTGGGTGAAGCGGGCGCCGGCTTCGTTTCCGCATTGGGCGACCAGCTTGCTGTCCCGCTTGAGCTGTGGGCGGCTGGCACGGCCACGGTCACGTGGGCTGAGCACGGAGGGATTGCGGTTCTTGGTGGAACGGATCAAGCCTTGGTGAACGATGTTGAAAATCGGTCCTCTGTCGTTCTGGGACAAGCGCTGGCCCGGCTGGTAGCCGAGGTACGGCCCCGCAAGGTCTATCTAGACCTTGGCGGCTGGACTGTCGCGGATGCCGGCGCTGGGCTGCTAGCCGCGCTCGGGGCCACCGCTGATCGGCCGCTCGACCAAGGCGGAGCAGGCTTGGCCGGTGTCAAGGACGTCGACCTCCGCCCAGCCCAGCAGGCGCTTGGCGATGTCGAACTCATCGGAGTTGTACCGACGAGCGAGTCTGGTCAGCATCTCTTCGGATTGCGCGGAATCACCTCGCTTCGAGCTGGCGCTGCAGGCGCCAACCGCGAGTCGATCGTGCGCACTGACGCGGCGCTCGAAGGCTTTGCCCGGCAGGCAGCGGAATCGCATGCAACGGAGCCGGGTGCCGGAGCATGTGGAGGTTTGGGATTCGCCGTGCTGGCGCTCGGCGGGAGGCTCACCACAGGCCCAGCCGTCGCATTGGGTGCTGCTGAGCATCCAGCGGCCGGCTCCGCAGCTCGCGACCTACGGGGCGTCGACCTCGTTGTGACGGGGTGCTCTCTGTTGGACTTCGCCAGCCGCGGCGGGGGAGTTGTGACGACGGTGGCGGAGAAGGCGGCAGCCGCTCTCAGCCCCTGCATCGCCATCGCCGGCGAGGTGGTAATCGGCGCTCGCGAGCTGCGTGCGATGGGGATCGAGGCTGCATACGCCGTGCGGGAGGACACTCGGGATCACCCGGATGCCAGCGCGATTGGCGAGGAGGAACTGGCGCAAGTGGCCCGTCGAGTGGCGCGCTCCTGGACCTGGTGACACGGCTCGCCCCTGGGGCTCGTGCTCGCCCCGCTCGTCCGAGGTATCCGTCTACGCGTGGCGTTTGGCCCCCGTTTCCGGCCCCTTTACACTGAACATGTCGAGTCGACGAACACAGGGGAGCACATATATGACCGCAACCGACCAGACCTTTCTCCAGACTCCGACCGTTGCCGATGGCGTCATCCTTACCGATGTGGCCGCAGACAAGGTCAGGGCGCTGCTCGAGGATGAGGGCCGCGATGACCTGTCGCTTCGAATCGCCGTCCAGCCGGGCGGGTGCTCGGGGCTTCGGTACCAGTTGTTCTTCGACGAGCGCAGCCTGGAGGGCGACATCGTGAAGGCGTACGGCGGCGTCAACGTCGTAACCGACCGGATGAGCGCTCCTTACCTCATGGGAGCGACTATCGACTTTGTCGACACCATCGAGCGGCAAGGTTTCACTATCGACAACCCCAATGCGACCGGATCCTGCGCCTGTGGCGACAGCTTCCACTGATCGATAGCACTTAACCAAGGCTCCCTGTCTTTGGACAGGGAGCCTTGTTACTTTCAGGGCGACGAGCGGCGGACCCGGAAGAGCGGCGGCTCGCTCAAGATCAACTCTTGGCCGCGCATCCGGCACCAAGCGACAACGTCGGGCTCTGCCGCTGGGTCATCGGCCAGCAATTCGACGACATCGCCGATCGCGATCGTCTCGAACTTGCGGGCCAATTCGATGATCGGTCGGGGACAGGCCATGCCCAGGCAGTCCAGCGAAAGAGTGATGGATGTCACGCCACACCCAATGTCGAGCGGATCTCAGCCACGATCGGCGGCAAGGCGGTCAGGAATTGCTCCACCTCCGCAGACGTGGTTGTCCGGGTCAGCCCGAGGCGAATGTTTCCGTGGGTGAGTGCACCCATTGCCGCCAAGACGTGCGACGGCTGCTCGCTGGATGCGCTGCACGCCGATCCGCTGGCTACCGCGAAGCCAGCCTTGTCCAGCTCGAGGGTCAACGTCTCCCCGTCGACGTACAGCACCGAGAAGGTCAGCAAGTGCGGCACCCGTTGAACGGGATCGCCGACGACGTCGACATTGGGCACTGATGCCGTGATCCGCGCTCGCAAAGTCTCGCTCAGCTGGCGCTGTTGGGCGGCGATCGGTTCGTGATCGGTCCGCCACGCCTCGAGCGCTGCCGCCGCAGCATGGATTGCCGGTACATCGGGCGGCCCGGGCCACTGGCCGGATTGGTAGTCGTCGGTCGGGTACGGCGCCCGCCATCTCGACCCATGGCGGATCACGAGAATGCCGACTGACGCTGGTCCGCCGAACGCCTGCGCGCTTCCGATCAACAACGACCAACCCGCGCTCTCGGCGAGGTCCATCCGCCCAAGAGCCGCTGTCGCATCAAGCACCATTGGGACGCCGGCCTGGTCGCACAGCTCGGCCGCCAAGTCGATTGGCTGCAGCGTTCCGACCTCATGATTGGCGACCTGCAGGCAAGCGGCCGCTACGCCGTCCCGCTGAACCGAGGCCCCCCATTCCTCAAGATCGACTCGGCCAGACCCGTCCACTCCTACCACCACATGATTGCCATAGGCCTCAGCAGCGGAAAGCACCGCAGAATGGTCGATCGCCGACGTGATGATCGCCGGCCCGATGCGACGCCGGCCGAGTGCGAGGCCAGCGAGTGCCGCATGCGCCGAGTGAGGTCCTGAGGCCGTGAAAACAACCTCGGCCGCACGCGCGCCGACGGTTTCCGCAACGACCTCTCGGGCACGGTCCAGAGCCTGCGACGCCAGACGACCCGGCCGGTGCAATCGAAGCGGATCGCCCCAACCGGAGTCCTGCGCATCGACCCAGGCACGGCGCGCGGCAGGAAGCAGCGGCTCACCCGAAGACGAGTCCAGAAAGACCGTGAAGAACGGCTCTGCCACACCGAAAACTTACGCCTGACCACCAGTGTCGCCCGGCCCGTCCTACGTTAGGGTGAGATCGAGGCAGGTGGCCCCCGGCTGTCGCTAGCGGGTCACGCCTACTCCACTGGCTCGACTTGGAAACGGACCGGCGAAAGGCACAACGTGGGTGGCACGGAGACACGGCCCGCTGGAAACGACGATCACGTTGATCGCCGGGCCGAGTCTGCTGCTGGCCTTACTGGATGGCTGCGGCGGCTGTTGATCACCGGCTCGGTTACGGCGGTGCTGGCGCTAGTCGGCTGCTCAGCCGATACCACCAGCCAGCTTAAGCGGCTGGGTTTGCCGACCGAAGCAAGCGACCGGGCGCCGTACATGTTGAGCCTGTGGATCGGGACTTGGATTGCTGCCGGCGTCGTCGGTGTTCTCGTCTGGGGCTTGATCGGCTGGTCGGTGGTGCGCTATCGATCGCACAGCAACCGGATGCCGAGGCAGAGTCGTTACAACCTGCCGATGGAGATCATGTACACCATCGCGCCGTTCATCATCGTCGGCGTGCTGTTCTATTACACGATCTTGGCCCAGAACTCGATCACTAAGGCCAACCCAGAACCGGATGTGACGATCGACGTCGTTGGTCAGAAGTGGTCGTGGACCTTCAACTACAAGTCCGCGAGCGATCCAGCCGTCGGCCAAGACGTATGGAATGCGGGCACCATCAACGCCACCCCCGACCTCTATCTGCCGGTCGGCAAGGTAGTGCGCTTCCAGCTGTCTTCCCCCGACGTGGTCCACTCGTTCTGGATTCCGTCCTTCTATTACAAGCTCGACGTCATCCCGGGTCGGCACAACACGTTCTACGTGACGCCGACGAAGGAGGGTGACTTCCGCGGCAAGTGCGCGGAGCTGTGTGGCACCTACCACTCGGCGATGTTGTTCAACGTCCATATCGTCAGCGAGGACGAGTACCACGCCTATCTCAAGACGTTGATTGCAAAGGGCCAGATTGGCGAAGCCAAGGGCCCCAAGAACGCCGATCCGCAAGGCGTTGGGTCTAACACAAGTCCCCAGGAAGTTGGCGAACGATGACGACCTTGGAGCGCACGGCAACTGCCGCCGAGATCGCGCTACCGAAGCGCAGCCTGGGCCGAGTGGCCTGGAAGTGGATGGTGACGACCGATCACAAGGTGATCGGCAACCTCTACTTCATCACTTCCTTCATGTTCTTTCTTTTCGCTGGAATCCTGGCGCTGGGCATTCGAGCCGAGCTTGCCTTTCCCGGGCTTCAGTTCGTCACCTATGAGGTGTACAACCAGTTCTTCACGATGCATGGCGCGATCATGCTGCTGCTGTTCGCTACTCCGCTTTTTGCCGGTTTCGCCAATGCGATCATGCCGTTGCAAATCGGCTCACCGGACGTGGCCTTCCCACGGCTCAATATGTTCTCGTACTGGGCTTATCTCTTCGGCGGTCTCATGGTCTGCTCCGGGTTCCTCACGCCGAATGGAGCAGCGAGTTTCGGCTGGTACGCCTACACACCGCTGAGCGACGTGGTGAATTCACCGGGCGCGGGCCATGACCTGTGGATCATGGGCTTTTACATGGCCGGCATCGGGACGCTTCTCGGTGCAGTTAACTTCGTCACCACCATCGTGACGATGCGGGCCCCGGGAATGACGATGTTCCGGATGCCGATCTTCACCTGGAACATCCTGGTCACCTCAATCCTGGTGCTGATGGTCTTCCCCATTCTCGCCGCGGCGCTTCTTGTCCTCGAAGCCGACCGGGTGCTTGGCGCACACGTCTTCGACGCGGCAAACGGCGGTCCAATTCTCTGGCAGCATCTGTTCTGGTTCTTCGGTCATCCAGAGGTCTACATCATCGCGTTGCCGTTCTTCGGCATCATTACTGAAGTGCTACCGGTCTTCAGCAAGAAACCGATCTTCGGATACATCGGGCTGGTTGGCGCGACGCTATTGATCGGCGCCCTGTCAATGGCGGTGTGGGCACACCACATGTTCACCACAGGGGCTGTCCATCTGCCGTTCTTCTCATTCATGACGATGCTCATCGCCATCCCCACCGGCGTGAAGTTCTTCAACTGGATAGGCACCATGTGGGGCGGCAATCTCTCCTTTCAAACGCCGATGCTCTGGGCCATTGGATTCTTGGTCACATTCTTGTTTGGCGGCTTGACGGGCGTCATCTTGGCGAGCCCACCGTTGGACTTCCAGCTCAATGACAGCTACTTCGTGGTCGCCCACTTCCACTATGTGGTGTTCGGTACGGTCGTCTTCGCGATGTTCGCCGGGTTCTACTTCTGGTGGCCTAAGCTCACCGGCCGCATGCTTGACGAAACCTGGGGCAAGATCCACTTCTGGTTGCTGTTCATCGGCTTCCACACAACGTTCCTGGTTCAGCACTGGTTAGGTGTTGAAGGGATGCCGCGACGCTATGCGGACTATCTGCCGAACGAGGGCTTCACGGTGCTCAATCAGATTTCCTCCGCCGGCGCATTTTTGCTCGGTGCCTCGACGCTGCCATTCCTCTACAACGTGTGGAAGTCGCGGAAGCACCCCCGCGTGAACACTGACGACCCGTGGGGTTGGGGCCGCTCGCTGGAGTGGGCAACCTCGTGCCCACCGCCCAGACACAACTTCACCGCTATTCCGCGGATTCGGTCCGACTCGCCCGCCTTCGATCTCCACCACCCCGAGGTGGCTCTGTCAGAGTACGAGGAGGAAGACGAGGAAGACGAGTTCGACGAGACTGGGGTCGATGCGGGCGAGGACACGGGGCGTCGAGGAGAACTTCGAGCCCGGGTACGCGGCACTACGTCCGACCTTGCTGCACAGTATGAAGCAACTCACCATTCGCACTCGCCCGATCCGGACGAAGGCCAGCGGTGAGAGTCGAGGCTTGGATCTTCGCGATCCTGACGATCTTCTTCATCGTCGTTACCCCGATCTACTGGTTTCTCAGCCACGACCCGACGGGCACCGTCGCGCTCATTCTGACGCTTTTCCTTGCTCTGATGATCTCCGGCTACTTGGCACTCGTCGCACGGCGAATCGATCCGCGGCCGGAGGACAGGGCCGAGGGAGAGGTCCTCGAAGGCGCCGGTGATCTGGGATTCTTCCCACCACAGAGCAAATGGCCCTTGTTCTGTGGATTGACCTTCATTCTAGTCGCCCTCGGCCCGGTATTCGGCTGGTGGCTGATGCTCTTGGGATTCGCACTCGGTTCGATCACGCTCACCGGTTGGGTTTACGAGTTCTATCGCGGAGACCACGCGCACTGAGCAGTTTTTGGGGCTCTTCGGTCGTTCTATTTGTGGCTTTGAGTGCTACGCCGCAGTGCGTGCGCGGGAGATGGCCGCGGC
>JBKPML010000062.1:0-7112 GCA_046732135.1 Actinomycetota bacterium | reverse complement strand
GCCGACTGGCTTGCCGAGAGCGATCCGGCAAAGGTTTTGGCCGCTCGACAGGCGCTGCAGGACACTGCGCAAAACGATGTCCCGAGGGTCGCGGAGGCCGCCCAAGCCCTGCTCATTGGAGAACCGTCGACGCCCGAGCCCACCGGTCAGCCGGCAAACCCGTCCGCACCATCCCAGACTTCAGCTTCGACAACCCCTGACGCAGCCCCGCCCGCAAAAGAGCTGGGTTTCTTCGGTGAGAAGGGAACGCGCCGTCGCCGGCTAATCATTGCGGCACCATTGGCGGCTCTCGTTGCGATCTTGGTCTACGTAGTCCTCCAATTTGCTTTAAATCAGCCCTCGAGCCCCGAGGGAAACCCCACACAATCGTTGGCAAGCAACGAACTTCAAGAACAAGGGCCGTGGCGATTGGTCGTGCGTAACGACAGCTCGACCAACGGCTGCACTGTAAACCTCACCAACACTGATACGAATGAGACTCAGAAAGCCCCCTATCCCGTGGACGGAACTGCTTCGTACCTGATTCCGGCGTCCGGGACGTTCCGATGGTCAGCCGAAGCCGGTTGCACGGTAGTCAGCCGGGCAGGCCCAGGATCTCTCGCGCTACCCTCGGTGATCGATGGACTTGGGACATCCGACGCCTTCAAGCCGCCAGCCCGGATCGCGGTGGAAGTGAAAGATTTCCATGGCAACAATCGATGTGCTCTTGAGTTGCGAGACGTCACCACTGGAACCATCGTGGATATCGGCGAACTGAACAAACAGAAGCACACTGTGACGCTCGACCCGCACGACAGGTCACTGGTCTATCTGTTCAACGACGCCTGCGCCGTACTGGTGGCGGCGGGGTGATGGAGGGGGTGGGATGGAAATCACTGCTGTCGACTTGCGACGATCTCCTCCGCAGACCCCGCTGCAATGGCTTCGCACGGCAGGGAATCTGATCAACTTGACTACCCTCGGCGGTCTTGCCGTTGCTTCAATCGGTGGCGCGAAGATTCGCCGGGGGCCGCGGGGGTTGTTCCTGTGCGAGGGCTATCGGCTGAAGTTTCCGGTGGCCGGAGCCTTCACCATCGGCAATGTGATCACTACACCGGCGACCTGGGAAGAGAAACTGCGACAATATCCCCTACTTCTCAGCCACGAGGAGCGACACACCTGGCAATACCTCTATTGCCTTGGTCTGCCGTACTACATCGCATATTTGATCTTCATGGGTTGGTCGTGGGTGCGCACCGGTGACCGGGCCGCCCGGAACTTCTTCGAACGCGAGGCGGGACTGCTAGCCGGCGGCTATCGCGATCTGCCGACTCGGCCGCTCAGAGAAGTGTTCGCCGCCGTACTCAGGAAGCATTGATCGGGCTGGTTCGGGGATCGCGAGCCATCTCAAGACGGCAAACGACCCGACGCAAGCCTGGATCGCGGGCCGCCAGGCATCTCAAGACGGCAAACGACCCGACGCCCAGCGGAGTCCGAGACCGCTGGGTCTCGACCGGCTCGCGAAATCTCCCCTCCAGTACGGTGCGGGTGAAGTCCAGGCGTCTCAAGACGGATTTACAGATCGATCGAGAGATCGATGCCCAGCCGCTTGGCCGATCGGGCGCGCTGGCGGGTTGACCTCAAGCGGCGGAGCCGCTTGACCAGCAACGGATCTTGGACAAGGGCCTCAGGCTTGTCGATCAAGGCGTTGAGCGTTTGGTAGTAGCGGGTGGCGGACATGCCGAATTTGTCCCGTACCGCCTGCTCTTTTGCGCCGGCGAATTTCCACCACTGACGTTCGAAGGCCAGAATTTCGGCATCCCTCGCGCTGAGCCGGCTAATCGGCTCGCTACGATCAGCCTGCTGGTCCGGAACCGCCATGGCGCCAATAGTAGGACCAAATAACAGCGATGTCATTTGGTGCCACCATTCGACGCGCGGGAAGGAGCGGCCAGTTGATCAGGCGCTTGACCGGAAGGGTCCAACCGTACGCCTGGGGATCACCAACGGTGATTCCGGAACTGCTGGGCGTCCCGCCGACCGGGGAGCCGCAGGCTGAGCTGTGGCTCGGCGCACATCCGATGGCGCCAGCACTCGTTGACGGCGAACGCCTGGATGAACTGGTGGCCACCGATCCACAAAGCGTCATAGGTCCCGAGCCGGTCGCCGCATTCGGGCCGCGCCTGCCCTACTTGATCAAGATCATAGCCGCCGAACGGCCCTTGTCGCTGCAGGCGCATCCTTCCCGTTCGCAAGCCGAGGCAGGGTTTGCTCGCGAAGAGCAGCAAGGGATCCCCCCTGACGCGCCGTATCGGACATATCGAGACAGCTGGCCCAAGCCGGAGTTGCTCGTCGCGCTGCAACCGACCGAGGCGTTGTGGGGGTTTCGGGAGCCGACGGAGACCTACAACTTGTTCCGGCGGCTCGGCGTGCAACTCGCGATCGATGTGGTGAAGCCGCTCCGCGACGATGCGCGCAATCCGAGCGAGCGGCTAGCGGAAGTCTTCGCAAGGCTGCTCAGACTTTCCGACGCAAGCAGCATCGTGCAGCAGGTAACTGAGGCAGCTAAGTCCGTGCCAGCCGGCGGCCCATTGGGCTTGTTCACCAGAACCGCTCGGGAGCTAGCTCCTTACTATCCCGGTGATCCGGGTGTCCTGGCAGCATTGCTGATGAACCGGCTGACATTGCAGCGTTACGACGCGATCTTCCTGGCGGCCGGCAACCTTCATGCTTATCTGAGCGGTGGCGGCGTCGAGATCATGGCCAACTCAGACAACGTGGTGCGCGGCGGCTTGACGCCGAAATTCATCAACGTGGCCGAGCTGGTGAAGATTCTCGACTTCACGCCCCACGCTCCTGAGCTGCTCCGACCTATCGAGCAGGCACCCGGCGTCTGCCACTACCCCACATCTGCTCCGGAATTTTCGCTCTGGCGGATTGAGGTCGACAGACAACCGGCGACCCTGCCGGCGACCGACATGGGCCGAATCCTGCTGGTGACCGGCGGCGTCGTAGCGATCATGGCGACAAGCGACTCGTTGCAGCTGCGCCGTGGCGAGTCCGCTTTGATCACCGCCGGCGAAGCCGCTGAGGTGAGCGGGTCCGGAACGGTCTTCCTCGGCTCACCAGGTATCAGCCAGGGCAGCGGTTAGTGCCCTGGTCCAAGAATCGCAAAAATGTTCTAATAGAGCATGCGGTTCGATGCCCGCCATCTTGGCTCCGGAGTGTGGGGAGTCTGGGATGGCGGAGTCATGAGCTGGAAGGCAACCGACCTTCCCGAGAACGAAGCCAAGCAGCAGGCAGCGGATCTCAACGTCGTGTTCAATCAGTACGGCCCACGGGATGAGGCCGACCGCCGAGAGGTCAAGCCACCGATTCGAGTGGAGGCGGCGAGCTGGTCGGCTGCCGGCGAGCTCGACTTCTGGGTCCGAGACCGATATGAGTGGTGGGGCCGGGTCCGTGGCCCAGATGGGCACCATCTATGGATTCGGGCGGCCGAGCTGCGCCAGGCGACAGGATGAGTTGGGCACGGAGCGTCAGCACACCAGCGGTTGGCGGTCCACGAGCGGCAACCTGGATCATAAGGATCGGGTATTCATCGTCTCCCTAGGCTCGGCTAGCCTGGCTGGTGGTCGCCAGCTGGGCACGCCGCTCGATAGCGCCCGGACGACTGGGGCCAACGAGCACAGAGCCCAATTGAGCGGGAGGCGTCATGGCGATGGTGATTGACCCCGTGTGCGGGATGCGGATTGACACGGAAGACGCCGCGGCAACTGCTGAGTACGAGGGGAGGATCTACTACTTCTGCTCCACAGCTTGCCGAGACGCATTCGTGGCCGATCCGACCTCGTACGTCACCTAATGCGACCCGAGGATGAATGGAGACCGGCTTAGTGAAGAGGAGCTGGCCGAGCGGGCAAGCACCAGCATCGAGCGTATCCGGGAACTCGCTGACCTAGGGATCTTGCAGCCCGACGGCGACAGATACTCACGTGCCGACGTCATGCATGTCCGTGTAGTCGACGCGCTCGAGGCAAGGGGAATCGATCGCCGAGATGTTGCAGCGGCGTTCTCCTCAGGCCATCTGAGTCTCGGCTATCTCGAGAGCACGGCCCGGCGCTTTCCCCGCTCGGACCGTACGTTCTCTCAGCTTGTAAGTGATCTTGGCACCTCCATCGAGACAGTGCAGATGTTGTACGTCGCCTTCGGCTTGCCTCGTCCCGATCCGGACGAGCACGTGCGCGAGGAAGACATGGCAGTCCTGAAGGCGATACCGGTGCTGTTCGGCGCTGGCATTCCGGTAGGCGAGGTGCTGCGGGCGGTGCGCGTATGGGGTGAAAGCGCTCGCCGGGTCGCACAGTTTCAGACCCACTACTTCCACCACGCGATCGAGCGGCCGTTTCGCGAACGTGGTTTGCCCGACAACCAGGCATACGAGACCGCCATCCGCGAGGTCGGATTGCGTATGGGGCACTCCGGCGAGGACATGCTGGGCTGGCTGTTCCGTCGCCACGCAGAAGTGTTCTTGACCGAGCACCAATTCGAGCATGTCGAAACAGCCCTGGAAGAGGCTGCGATCAGACCGAGGTCCCCTCGCGGCGTCGAGGCCGCTGCGTTCGCTGACCTGTCGGGTTACACCAGGCTGACGGAGGAAGCCGGCGATGCACGAGCCGCTGAGGTTTCCCTTAGCCTCGGGCAGTTCGTAGTTGAGGTTGCTGCCGGGCATCGCGGTGAGGTTGTGAAGATGCTTGGCGATGGGGTCCACTTCCACTTCCGAGATCCCGCCGATGCGGTCCGTGCCTCCTTGGAGATTGTTCAGCGCGTTGAGCCCCGCGGACTGCCACCGGCGCACGTAGGCATCAATGCCGGACCAATGATTTATGACCAGGGCGACTATTTCGGGAGGACGGTCAACATCGCAGCCCGTATCGCGGCCGAGGCGTCAGCGAATCAGGTGTTCGTCGGAGAAGACGTCGTCCGGTGTGTGCGCCCGATCGGATTTCACATGGTCAAGGTCGGGCCATTCGAGCTCAAGGGCATCGCCCGTCCCATAGTGCTCTACGAGGCACGACGCGTGCCGGACGCCATGGGCGCCTAACCCTTTCGCGATGCCGGCGTCGTGATCATTGGGCAACATCGAGGGGTGCTCGCCTCCACGCGTGCAGGATGAACCATCCCGCGCCGGCTATCACACTAAAGAGGAGGGTGGCGCTATGCCCCGGAAAGAACGAGTCACTTGGGCCGTAGTGCTTCGGCTCGCCGTCGCGGTCACCGCGTTTTCCGCTGTTGTCGTTGGATCTAGCGGCAGCGCGCTGTGGCTGATCGAGGACGAGCGGCCGGACAGGAGTGTGCAGTCATGGGCTGACGCATTGTGGCTGTCGCTTACCACCATGACGACAGTCGGCTATGGCGATCATGTTCCCGTGAAAACGATGGGTCGTCTTATTGCTGGTTGTGTGATGGTCCTGGGAGTGGCAGTAATCGGCACCGTTGCCGCAATCGTCGCACTTGCGGTGGCTCTGCAAGTCGCTCGTGACGAGGAGCTCGCGTTCGAAGCAGGGGCGGAAACCCTGGAGCAGCGACTCGAGGTGCGACTTGGTCGGATCGAGGAGCAACTGGCTGGGCTTGATGCCCCTCTTGAAGGGTCGTCGACCGCTCCAATCAATGGTGCCGTTGGCACCGGACCAGACAATGCGTAGCCGCTTTTGGCGGCGCTGCACCGCTACGCGGCTGACGGTCTCAGTCCAGCCGGATAGCTCACGCCGGTAAGCTCCTCCGACAGCTGCCACAGCTTCTTGGCCAACTCGACGTCGCTGGCGGTGGCGCTCCGGCCAACCAGGGTTGGGTGGCCCCGCCGCTCGTTGAGGCGGTCAGGACCGACGTAGGCGGCGCCGGGCAAGTCTTGGGTGGCCGCGAACAGGGTCGGCAATGCGCCCATCTCCTGGCTCTGTGCGACGATCTTGTTGGCGACCTTGACCAGTCGGTCTGCGATCTGATTGCCCGTGCGCCCCTGCAGGTTGGTGGCGGTGTAGCCCGGGTGCGCCGCGTACGCCCGCACGGGCGAGCCGTCAGCCTCTAGCCGCCGCTCCAGCTCAAGGGTGAAAAGCAGGTTGGCGACTTTGCTCTGGCCGTAGGCGAACCAGGGCCGGTATGACCTTTGTCGCCAGTTGAGGTCATCGAGATCGAGACCGCCTATGCGATGGGCGCCACTAGAGATAGTGACCACTCGATCGGTGATCTGAGGCAGGAGCAAATTAGTGAGGGCGAAGTGGCCGAGATGATTGGTACCGAACTGGAGCTCGAAACCGTCGACTGTCCGACCTTCCGGGACGGCCATGATCCCCGCGTTGTTGATCAACACATCCAACGTCTGCTGCCACTGCTCGGCGAACGCGCGCACCGAAGAGAGGTCGGCGAGATCTAGGTGGCGGACCTCCACATCCCCTGGCATCTTGGCTGCGGCCTGGTCACCCCGGGCGAGGTCGCGAACCGCCAGGACAACCCTGGCGCCTCTCGCGGCCAGTACCGCGGCGGCCGCTCGGCCGATCCCGCTGTTGCCGCCGGTGACGACGACCGTGCGTCCCGCCTGGGAAGAGATCCGATCAGCAGTCCATTTAGTCACGAATTGTCAATCTAGTCGCGGCTCGGAAAGGGTCGTTGTGGGCACGGTGGGCTCACCGGATGAGTGCTCACTCCGGCGGCCCTCGTGCAAGTCCTCAATCGCGATCACCAGCAATCGGTAGGGTCATCTTGTCGGTACGGTTGCATCCGAGGCCCCGGACGGTGCCGCGCACCTGATTGCAAACCGAACAGGGGCGTGGAGGCCCGATGCTGACCTCATCCTCTGCGGTTGGAGGTCCTCTGTCTAGGGAATAGCCGCCGGGCTGGCGTGGCGCAATCGGCAGCGCACCTGTCTTGTAAACAGGTGGTTGGGGGTTCGAGTCCCCCCGCCAGCTCTCTGTGAAGTGTGCAACTGACGAAGGCCTATGACAGTGGGTCTTGGGTTTTCTGCCGGAGGCGTTCGTAGGGTGTTTGGCCGTTCAAGGCGCCATGAGGACGGTGGTAGTTGTAGTAGTCCTCCCACTCTTGCAGCTTCTCGGAGAAGACGTTGGCGTCGTCGATGACTTGGCCGG
>JBKPML010000061.1:0-9830 GCA_046732135.1 Actinomycetota bacterium | reverse complement strand
GAATCTGCTGCCAACCGTTCGAGGCGCCGAGCACGGCGCCGTAGAGCGCGAGGCTGACCACCGTGCTCCCGACCAGCTGGCCGACCAACTGCCGCAGGTCACGTTCGTCAACAATCTGTTGCCAGATGCTCGGCCGGTCCCGAAGGATCCGTTCGATGACAAGGAGGCCCTTGCCGGGAGTAGGTGTCGCCACGCCGTGCACCGTACCGCCAAAGACGCCGACGCGCTGCCACGCTTGAGGATCGGCCCTAAGGTGATGGATGTGAACGCGCCGGAGATGCGGGCCTCGGACGAGGATCGGGAGCACGTGGTGCACGCCTTGGAGCGGCACACCGCGGCCGGCCGACTGAGCCTTGATGAGCACGCCGACCGCGTCGAGCGCACGCTGGCCGCCCGTACGCGCGGGCAACTTGCGGACATCCTGAGCGACCTGCCGCCGGAGTGTGCCGAGCCAACGCCCGCCACGACCGCCGGCGACCACCAACTCGCCATCGCGTTCCTCATCGCCTGCGTTGCGCTGGTCTTGGTTGGCGGCCTCGTCCTGTTGTTCCGCTGAGCCGTTGGTCCGCGCCAGCGGCCCGATCCGACGTGCGAGTACAGGCGAACGTCAGAGGCGGCACTTCAGCTCTCGGGCGTCGGACTCCCCACGCGGATGCGGTTGCCGTCTGGATCTGTCACCACGAACTCCCGCAGCCCAGACGCGTGATCTTCGAGCGGTCCAATGCCCGCGACGCTGAGACCCTGCAGCTGTTTCCAGAGCTTTCCCGCGTCGGGAACATGTAGGAACGCTTGGCTCGGCGCCGGAGCGAGCTGCGCGCTGGTGAAGTGCAGCTCGACCGCCCCCGCACCCAGCACGAGGTACGTGTCGTGCCGTTCAATCAACTTGAGCCCAAGCGGAGCGTAGTAAGCAGCGGTGCGATCGAGATCCGTGCTGTACAAGATCGGGATCGCCATGGTTGCCGGACTCGCGCTCCGAGCAAACCGATGCCGCACCCATCGGGCGGCCAGTCGTGGGTCGAGGCGCAAGACCGGAACGTGGCTCGATCGGCGGGCGGCCCACAACGCACACGAGGTGCAGATGAACACCCCTGGCGTGGATCCCAGCTCCGTGAGGCGGTTGGCAGGTAGAGCCCGACCGCAGCAACCGCAGTGCCGAGCACTCGCCGACTGTTCGGTAACAGCGGCCGTCGTGGTCATCAGCGGGTCCCTTCCACCGGAGCACTGGCTAGTTGCTCAAGGGTGCCCGACCCCTGCTGTTCGTTGTCCGGGCGTGTGTCGGAACTGTCAGCGGAGCGTTGGGTTAGCTGGTTCCTCTGAGCTGCGGCCAACTGCTCCGGACCGGGTTCGGCTTGCGGCTTCCCCGTATCGTACTGGCCCTGCCCGGCAGGCGCCGCGGTGTTGCGCTCCAGGAAGCGAAGCAACTCGACCGGAAATGGCAACACCAGCGTCGAGTTCTTTTCTGCAGCGACCGACACAATTGTCTCGAGCAGCCGCAGCTGCAGCGCGCCCGGCGTGTTGGCCATGGCATCGGCGGCGCGCGCAAGCTTGTCCGAGGCCTGCAACTCACCATCGGCCGAGATGACCCTTGCTCGTCGCTCTCGTTCGGCCTCAGCTTGTCGAGACATCGACCGTTTCATCGCGTCCGGAAGAGCAACATCCTTGATCTCGACCCGATCGATGTGAACGCCCCAATCCACGGCCGGGCTGTCGATCATGAGCTCCAAGCCTTCGTTCAGCCGCTCCCGATTGGTCAGCAGGTCGTCGAGATCGCTCTTGCCGATCACCGATCGAAGCGACGTCTGAGCGACCTGCGACATGGCGAATCGATAGTCCTCGACGTTGACAATGGCCCGTACCGGGTCGACGACACGGAAGTAAATGACGGCGTCCACTTTGACGGTGACGTTGTCGCGGGTGATGCCGTCCTGGGCGGGCACCGCCATCGTCACAATCTGCAGGCTCACCTTGTGCAGCCGGTCAACGACGGGCACCAGCATCGTGAGGCCTGGTCCCCGTACTCGATCGTGGACACGTCCGAACCGGAAAATGAGCCCACGCTCGAACTGCTTGATAACCCGCAGGTTCAACCCCACCACGACGAGGGCGACGAGAACGATCGCCGCGAGAACCTCGATAACCATCTCAGGCCTCTGTCCGGTCTTTGGCGTGGACTCGGAGGGGGCCCGGAGTGGGCGCCGCGGAGTCCGAACGCACGTCGACGACCAGTTCCAGCCTAGGTCGCGGCCTCCGGATTTAAACCAGCGCGGCCTCGGCCGATAGGCGGTTGCCGAGGCCTGGCCTTCACTCAAAGGGTCCCAAGAAGCCACCGGACCGACCGGCGCAGAAGCTCGACATGCCCCTCGCTGTCGTAGGAGGCGGCGTCGTGGCCAAGACCGTCATAGACGACCCGGAATCGGTCTGTCTGTCGGGCCCACACCAGTGGGTGGCGAAGATCGTCGTAGCTGTGTTCGTACAGGACGGTGATGTCCGGCTGGGTCTGCAGGTAGCTGTAGCGCTCGTCGAAGATCGCGAAGTCGGTCAGCCCGTTCGTGACGGGGTGCTGGCTGTTGCTGAGCAGGATGGTGGCTTCGCTCTGAGGCGGATGCATGCTGCGCCCACGAAGCCAGGTGCCGCCAAGGATGGTTGGCCATTGGGGCATGGTGGTCAATATTGCGCTGGAGTGGATGCCGAGGAGGGCTCCGCCGCTAGCCAGGTGATCCTCGATTCCGGTGCGAGCTGCCTCGATCCGGTCCGGTGGACGTGGGACCGACGGATTCCCGATGTTAACGACCAGCAAGCGGCTGGCTCCTGGCTGGGCCAGTGCACTCTCCACGTCCTCGGTGATCTCGACCGACAATCCCAGGGCGCCGATGATGTGGGCTATCCGGGCGGAGGTCACTGGGAAGGAGTGCCATGCGTCGGCGTACGGGCCGCCGCCGCTGACGAGGAGGACGTCAGGCATGGCGTGTTGTGCCGATGTGGTGCTGCCCCATGCTCAACCGCCATTGTCTGCTTGTCTTTTCCGGCGTTGTTCCAGCCAGGATCAGGGGGAACTCTGCCGGCAAGCCTTTCGTTCAACGCCCGTGGTCAGGATCAGCCTCCACCTGGCGGCCCTCGCCGTTGCCCTGACCGCGGGCTGCGGCGCCACCGGAGTCGAGGGCACCACGGTAGTCGACGAAGGTTGTCCCGTCCTACCCGTGGAATCTCCCTGCCCACAACGGCCGCTGCAGGCTCGTGTGGCCGTTCTCAACCACGAAGGCGCGGAAATAGCCCACACCACAACCAACGACAAAGGTGAGTTCCGGATCCGTCTGGCTGCCGGCGACTATGTGCTTCAAGGGCAAAATCTGACGGGCGCTCCGTTGCCGTCCGCCAAGCCCGTTTCGGTGAACGTCAAAGACGGCCAGCTGCAGGCGGTGACGATCCAATTCGACTCGGGCGTCCGCGCCCCATCAACTCGCTGACGGCGACGTGCATTTGGCGCTCATTGGAGCTGCCGCGCCGCCCCGGCGTCCAGCTGCGCTGAGCTGAACACGAGGCACCAACCGCCTGGGCGCTGGAACAGGTGTTTTGGCCTTTATAGGCGTCGCTAAGCGTTGACGGGCACTGAAAGCAGCGAGACAATTTAAGTCTTGGCACCCCATCTAGCGTTAAATTGGTTGATTTCTGCCATAAATATCGATCGCTTGGAGGGAAGAATGAGTCAGGACAGCAGCGGCACGACATCGGAGATGGCCGAGAGCGCTTCCGTCGCAGATGCCGGCGAACCAGAGCGCTTGGAGGAGGGCGGTCCTCAGGAAGATATAGCGCCGCCCAGCCCACAGGATCTCGACGCGCGCGATGAGCAGTTCAGCCGCCCACGCAAGCCCATGGGGCCGGTGGACACTGCGAACCCCGAGACGATCCCAACCGAGGAATGATCAACTAGAGCGAGGAGCTTCGCCGTGGCAACCGTGCGGCTGATCCGCAATATCGGCTTGGGTGACCAGGCCACGAGTACCCAGACCTCGACGGTCGACGAGCCGACTGCAGCCGCTTCGGGTAACAACATCTTCGTGACGGGCAACTGGTTCGCGAGTCAAAGCCATGACGGTGGGGCCAACTGGTCTCTCGTCGATCCGTTTACTCAATTTCCGTCGGCGGCCGGTGGATTCTGCTGCGACCAGGTCGTGATCTATGAGCCAAGCCGTGATATCTGGATTTGGATTCTGCAGTACATACGCAGCGGCGGTACCAATATCTTCCGGGTGGCGGTATGCCGGGGTGCCACCTTCGGCCAGTGGTATTGGTGGGACTTCAGCCCATCGGCGTTGAACGCAGCATGGACTGACATGTGGTTCGACTACCCGGACGCAGCGGTCAGCAGCAACCACCTCTACATCACCTTCAACGCCTTCAGCTCTGGGGGATCGTGGCTGCGAGCGTTCGTCTTCAAATTGCCGTTGAATACTCTGCGCGACGGTACGAGCCTTGGTTACCAGTGGTGGTCGACAACGACACACGGCTCCTTGCGGCTAACTCAAGGTGCGCAGAGTTCAATGTTCTTCGCCAGCCATAATGGGGGACAACAATTACGGATCTTCGGCTGGCCCGACACATCGAACTCGATCGGCACGATCGACGTCACCGTCGGACCTTGGAGCGCGGGGCCGTACTCCGCAACGGGCCCGGGCGGCGCGGAGTGGCTGGGGAGGCTCGACTCCCGGATCACGGGCGCCTGGGTGAGTGGTACCCGTGCCGGCTTTCTCTGGACGGCCGCCGCCCGTACGGGTCGACCAATGCCGTACGTGAAGGGTGCGGTCGTCGACACCGCCACGCGGGCATTGGTCGAAGAGCCGGAGATTTGGAATGGGTCGTCGGCATTCGCCTATCCAGCTGCGTGCCCGAACGCCAGTGGTGTGCTGGGCGTCTCGCTGTTCTTCGGCGGCGGCCCCCGACACCCCTCGCATGTCGTGGGATTCCGTGATGGCGCCGGATGGCGCCTCCAGATTACTCGGAGCGGAACGAACAGCCCAGCCAACGGCGCCTGGGGCGATTATCTGTCTTGCCGCCGATTCAATCCTGACTCATCAGAGTGGGTGGGATCGGGATTTACGCTTCAGGGCGGCACGGATCGTCAGAATATCGAGCCACAGTATGTTCACTTTGGGATCGGCTAGAAGACGACTGGTGAACGTTCATCCGCTAGGCATCCTTACGACTTCAGCGCGCGGGTAGGCGAGTAGTAGGGATCTAACGACAAAGAGGAGGGCGTGTGAACGAGTTGTTCCCGATCGCGGCAGGACTGCTGTGCGGCTTAGTGCTCGGTTCTCTGACTGCGAAGCGCAGGATTTTCGTAGGCCTAATATTCGCGGTGCTAGCTGGTCTACTGGCAACGATAGTCTCTGGTGAGTGGCGAATTAGCTGGGCATTTTTGCTTATCGACATTCCCCTCGTAGCCATTTCTTCAGTCGCTGGTGTCCTCCTTTCACGAAGGGTCGTTCTTGCCCGAGCGAGTCGGTGATCGTCAACCTCGCGACCCTGGGCGCTGAGGGAGACAACGGCGAGCCAGCAAAGCGGCTGACTGCGGGTCGCGACACGGAGAACCCTGGTGCGATTTAGCCAGCGCGCGTCGCGAGCTGGACACTCAGGCTCTACCTCGACCGCTTGAAGGCACGCTCTGGCCGAGACAGCGGCCGGCGAACCCGCGAATGCGCCAGTGGCGGGTCGTGCTGGCCGGTCCGACCGCCCTCTCGGTGTGAATTGGCGTGAACGATCGAGATCCGCGCACCTGAGCTACCCAATCGGTGTATGTTCTCGCGCATGACTGCTCGGGTCCGCTTCGTGACGCGTCTGGTGACCATGCTCCTCGCTTTGGCCGGATTAGTGACGGTCGGGGCGCTACCGGCTGCCGCCCAGTCCAATTCCGGCACCGTCCCGTACGTGGCGTTGGGCGACTCCTATGCGGCCGGACAGGGCGGGGGCGATTACCTTAACCGTTGTCTGGAGAGCCCGAACGGCTACCCATATCTGCTCGACCACAGAAGGCGGATCGATCTCCGCGACAACCTCGCGTGCACCGGCGCGACAACCTCTACTGTGGCCAGCACCCAGCTGCCGGTGCTGAAAGCGCTGGGAGAAGAGACAGAGCTGGTAACTCTGACCGTCGGCGCCGCCGATTTAGGCCTTTCCCAGATCTTAGCCGCGTGTACCGCCGGGACGGAGGCAGACTGTCTGCTTGCTATTAACACCGCTAAGCTTCAGTTGCCGGCGCTCGGGGTCAATCTCACAAACCTGTACGTCGAGGTGGCAAAAGCGGCGCCCAATGCTCTCATCGTGGTGACGGGCTATCCCTACCTGTTTGAGGTTGATCAACCTCTCGATTGCGATGATTTGAGCACCCTGGACATCATGGAGCAGGTCAACTGCGCGACGGTCGCTCTCAACGCCACCATTCAACAAGCCGTCGCCGCTGCCCGGGCTATGGGTTACAACGTCATCTACGTCGATGTGACCGACGATTTCGCAGGTCACGGTATTGGCAGCGAAGAGCCATACATCAACTCCGAGGGGCCGGACGCCTACCACCCAAATGCCGCCGGCTACCGTGTCTATTCCAAGGCCATCTTCGCCGCGTGGAAGGACTACACGAAGCAGTCGGCGGCCTAACTTCCCACGGCTGACGTCGGTGGCGACATGAACGCGACGTCGGTGTCACCAACTCCTTGGGTCAGCCTGAGCTGATTTGCGGCCAGCAGAGGCGCCCACGTTGAGGCTCCATCGGCCGGCACTACGGCGGATGGACGATGTGCGAAATCGGGAAAGCAGCCTGACTGCCGTGCTGGGTCGCGTCGGCCGGCCTGCGGGATCTGGCCGCGCGAATCGGAGCCCGCACCGTATCAGCAGAAACCTGGGAACTCTTAACGTGCGACACCTCGAAAGGAGGGAGTCGTGAACATCCCGGTCTTACAACCAGCGGGACGCGATCAGTCAAATGCCTCAAAAGTGCGGCCGGTCGCAACTCGAGCGCCCGCTGATGTCGATACGGCGGGGGAGCGACCAGTTGGGGGACCGGTCACCTCAGGCTGGCGCGAGGGGACCCTGACGCGGGCCAAAGAGCTCGAATCGCTGTGTGCCTGGGTACTGGTGAATCATCCTCGCGAGAACGGTGAAGTCCTCGCTCAGGCCGTTGCGGGCCACTTGAATGCAGCCCGACAGGCCGCTGAGGCGGCTCCGCTGGCGCCGCCGAGACACTGGCGCCTATTCCGCCGTAGCGGGCCGCTCATCGAGCGGGCTATGAGCAACCTCGATGCTGCAGAGGCTCAAATCGTCAATTTCGCCCCAGCAGATTACGTGCTGAACTTGATGCCTTCAGTTCTCGCAAATGTGCAGTGTCACCTTATTCCGAGCGATCCTCGGCGGCGCGAGCTCGAGCGCATCGCACAAATAGTCGGTGTCAAGGATCCAGATCATCCGCTGCTGCCGGACACCAAAGACAACCAACCCGGTCACAAATTAGGTCAAAAGCTCGAGATCATCGAAGAAGAGCGCGGCAGAATCGCCACAGCAATGAGGGCTGCCAGTTCGGCGGCGCTGCGTGAGCAAGTACGGGTCCGCAGCTTTCGTAATGTACTGGTTGTCACCACCCTGCTCATGACAGTGCTAGCGATAGGGGTGGCCATCGCAGGGTGGATACGGCCCACCCTGATCCCACTTTGCTTTGCTCCCGAAGAATCCGGAAAAGCAATGGTTGTATGTCCCACTGCACAATCGGCGTCATTCTCGACTCAAGTGCAGCAATCAGGCACGGTGGCTCGGGACATCGACGATGAGATCAGGGACACAACAACGCCGCAGGACCTCCTGGTGGTCGAGCTCGTGGGTCTCATCGCGGCAGCCGTAGCAGCGGCCGCTGCCATCCGTGGCATTCGCGGCTCATCAGAAAGACATGGCGTGCCAGTCGCCCTCGCCGTGCTCAAGTTGCCAACCGGCGCGATTACCGCGTTTCTCGGCTTGCTGCTCATGCGTGGCCAGTTCGTTCCGGGCCTCAGCGCGTTGGATACTTCCGCGCAGATTCTTGCGTGGGCGTTGGTGTTTGGGTATGCGCAACAGCTCTTTACCCCACTCGTTGATCGGCAGGGTCATGCCGTGCTCGACAGCGTGCGTGGCGCCGACAAGGCCCAACCCACGCCGTCGCCGCCGTAAGTCTCTGCCAGTTGGCCTGCACTTCTCAAAACCTATTGATTTGCGCCTAGCTTAAAAGGGCCAGCAGAGTCCAGGCAGTGGGGAGATCGGGCAGTGTCCGAAGAGTTTGTGAAGAGGCTCCCGGGCACCCAAAGGTGTCCGGGAGCGCGGCTTGATCCACCAACTTCCGGAGCGATCGCCGCCTGCGCGGACTCGAGCCATCCCGGTGTTCTGCTGGGCTCGCCGCGCCGCCACACGTCCATGCTGGCGCGTCCGGCGTGAGGGTCGGTAACTTGATCGGCACCCGACCGGAGGTGCGAAGCCATGACAAATGGCGTTGAGGTGGTTCTGGAACCGGTGGAGCCCTCTGGGCTTCCCGCTGAACGTCTGCGCGAGTGGCTTGCGCATGATCGCGGCTTACTTGAGGTGCTCGGCGACGTCGACTTCGAGAGCCTGCTCATGAGCGAGCCGGAGATCTTGCAACGCGAGAGGAAGGACAATTCGCCGTTCGTTGCCACGGTCTTTGATCCGCGGCAAAACCGGGCGGCCGAAGTGTCTGGATTTCTGGATCAGCCGGAAAGCTTGCGTATTAAGCCCAGCGCTTACCGGCCTTTGCCGACTCGTGACGAGCTCCGCGCCGCGATGGACATCCTGCGGGCCGACAATCGGTATGCCTCCCGAGCGGATCGCGAGGACGTTGTGGTCTATCAACCCATGCCGCCGCTGGCAGATCGTGAGCAGGACGATGGCACGCTCATTCGGCGGCCGACGCTGGGCATCTTCAGTCCGACAGGAAGTCCGCGGCACCAGATTGTCGCAGTGGATCTGACAGCGCGGGACGTTGACTGGCAGCCAGCTGGAGTGGAACACGCGACCGACACCGACTGCGAGGGCCACCTTCCGGTTGGTGTGGAAAGCATCCCCGATGCGGGTGGACCCGACTCGGTCCACGTACGGGTCATTCGTGATGGGACAACCCTCTGGAGTCTCGAGGTGGTTCGGCCAAGAAACTCTTCTCCGACGACCTACGGCAAGGGCTCCGGGGTGGAGCTCAGGCACGTCCGATACCGTGGCCGGCTCGTTCTGTGGCGGGCGCACGTGCCGATTCTCAATGTTCTGTACGACGACGGCGTGACGTACCGGGATTGGCAGAACCAGGAGACTCCGTTCCTCGCTGTGGGTACGGAACCGGTTGGACCGGGGTGGCGACTGTGCACCCAGCCACCTGCCACGATCCTGGAGGCGGGCACGGACGCCGGCAGTTTCCAGGGCGTCGCCTTGTGGTACGAGGATGGCGAACTGCGGCTCGTCAGCGAGGTGCAGGCAGGCTGGTATCGCTATATCTCTGACTGGCGCCTGCGCGAGGACGGCACCATCCGCCCCCGATTCGGCTTTGCGGGCACACGCAACCCTCGAACCTGCATGCGGCACCAACACCATGTCTATTGGCGCCTGGACTTCGACATCGATGGCGCTGGCCGAGACATCATCCAGCAGCAGGGGCTCTTTTTCCCCGGGACTCCACCTTGGTCCCCAGTTGTCCGGGAAACTCAACGCAAACGCTCCATCTTCGCTCGACGTTGGAGAGTCGTGGACCGCGATACCCATCGCGGATACCGAATTACTCCTGGTCCAGGCGATGGAACGGCCGACGCCTATGGCGTGGC
>JBKPML010000060.1:0-6297 GCA_046732135.1 Actinomycetota bacterium | reverse complement strand
GCGCCATGCAGCGAAAAGCTCGTCCCGGGCGAAGTATCGTCCAGAGTCACCCAGCAGCACGGAAAGCCGCGGCTGTACGAAGCTGCGCTCCTCATCGTCAGGGATCCACTGCGCCAAGCGTTCCGTGAGGTCGGCCGTTGCGGCGTCGCCGCTCACGTCCACGGGAAGGCTTAAGCCCTGCCGGACGACTTCCGTCAAGGCACGGAATGCAACACCTTCGCCGTACGACGGGCACCGGCCGCGGTGCCATGCGGCGCGCGGGACCAAGCCGGCGACATAGGTTTCGAACTCCGACGTAAATCGACTCTTGCCGATGCCCGCCTGCCCGGTCACTGCCACCAATCGGGCTCGCCCATCCTCGATCGTCGCCTGGAAGTAGTCCTCTACGGCCGCCATCTCCTGATCGCGGCCGACGAACGAGGCACGCAGATCCTGCCGCTGCGCATCCCTGCCTCGGCCGAGAATATGGACTGCTCGCCAGAGCTCCATTGGCTTTGGCAGCCCTTTCAGCTGGTGTTCACCGGCTGGCGCGTACCCCAGAGTTGCGCGCGTCGCGCGCATCGTGACCTCGTCTACTAGCACGCTGCCGGGTGGGGCGGCCGACTGAATGCGAGATGCGAGGTTCACAATCTCCCCGGCGACCAGTCCTTCATCGGCGCCCTCAAGCAGTGCTACCCGGCCGGTCATCACACCGCCACGAGCCGTCAACTCCCACAGCGCGGCTTGCTCACCCAATCTTGCGACTGATTCCACAATCTCGAGAGCCGTGGAGACGCAACGCTCGGCGTCGTCCTCGCGGGTCGCTCGAGAACCCCATACGGCGACGATCGCATCGCCGATGAACTTCGCGATTTGGCCGCCGTTTCTACCAACAAGCCTTCGTGCGAGGTCGAAGTACATGGCCAGCATGTCGCGGACGTCGGCAGGATCCCAGGAGTGCGTCAAGGACGTGTAATCCACAAGATCTACAAAGAGCACCGAGGCCCAACGAAGTTCGCCGCTTCGCTGCGGAATTGGTGCAATCGGCCTCTCGATGATTGCCGATTTCGCCGAGCGGGCGGATAAGTCCGCATCCGTCAGCGGAGAGCCGCAATTAGCGCAGAATCTGCTGCCAACTGGGTTCGTCGCGCCGCAGCGTTCGCAGTTCACATTCCGTCCGACCAGTCAGATGGCGCTAAAGCCTCAGCGTAACTGGCGAAGGGCGTGCCCTCGGGCTGAATGATTATCGAGGAGAGGTTGCCCCTCGCCCCGACGAGCCGCACCAGGGCCGGTCCCATTGGTGCGCGAAGGATGCTTCATAGAGCTTCAGGTAGCTCCGGCGGTAAGTGCTGTCACCGGCCCACTTCGCCGCCTCGTCGGCCAATGTGCACCGGTGCTCGACAGCCATCGGCTCAACGCTGCCGGTGATGAGCTCGGCTTGGGCTTGCTCCCAGATCTGGTAGCCGACAGACATGCGCTGGGTCTGGATCGCGCTCACCGTGGAGGGCCAGACGAACACCCCTACCAAGACGGCGAAGGCGGCGGGCACCGCCACGATGGCGGCGCGCCGAAAACGATCACCGCTGGGGAGGATTTCCAGCCCAACGGCCAGTATTCCTGCAGCGCACGCCCAGATCCATGGCGTGCCGCGGTAGGTGGCGCCGAGAGAGGTCACGATTTCTTGTGACTGCTTGGACACCGACGTGATCACGACAGCGGCGAGCGCCGAGGCCGTGAGCGCGGCGCCGAGCACCAGCAACGGCTGGCGGTCGGTGGCCACATCCGCAACATCTGCAGCCTCCGATGGGCGGCGACGGCCCAGCAGCAGGACCAGTCCGGCGGCAACAAGAGCCCCCCACAGCCAGCCGCTGCCCTCAAACGCTCGGGGCGCGGGGAGTCCCTCGCCCACGGTCCGTGCGGTGTAACCGATGCCGCTCCCTGGCACCGCATTGAGCAGCTGTAGTCCGACGACCTTCACAACCGGACCGTCCAGATCAAGCTCCAGACCGGCATAGGAGCGTGTCAGCGCCTGAGCGATCAAGTGCCGAGTCCATAGCACCGCGGCTAGCCAACCCCCGCCAAGGAAACTGATGAGGATCAGTCGATGAGCCCAGGCCGCGCGGCCGACGAAGGCGAGGAGAATGATCGCGAACGGGATGGCGGCCCAATGCATCTCGTAGCTGAGCATCACCACCACGCCGAGCACAAGCATGCCGACGCCCGATAACGCCTTGCCGGGCGCATCCCAGCGCGACCACCCGCGCAGCGCCCACAACGACACTGCCCCGACCAGGAACATCAGCGCGATCCCGCCGATGCACAACACGACGAAGGTAGTCCAGCCATTGCGGTCCGGTGACGACGCCGTCACCCCGAGCACCAGCAATGCGCCAAAGAGAATCACCGCGGTCCTACGTGTTGGACGGTCGACGCGTTGCCCGTCACGCCGGCGCAACTGGGTGAGCAGAAGGGCGAAGGAACCGGCCGCCGCGGCCAATAGCAGGACCTTCACCAAACCATGTACGACGAACAGCGGGACGCCGGTCGAAAAGGCGAACTGTGTGCCCAAGAGATAGATGACGTGCTGGACGAATACGCCGACCGGGGCGATCCGCCCTGCGGCCATGCGCCAATCCATATCGTTGATCGTCCAACGCAGGACGTTGAACACGTTGTCCGCCATTCGGCCCGGGGCCGCGGCGTAGTGGTAGCGCTCGTCCGAGGTGACCGGCGATAGCAGCCAAGGCAGCAGCAAGCCAACGACGCCGATCGTGACGAGTAGCAAAGACAGCCAGGACGGGACGCGCTGGACGATCCGGTTCACACGGGAAGCGTATTGAGGACTGCGCTCGGCGCATGGGCGACGCGCTGGTGGCTATTTGTCCACTTACGGCTCAATGTTCAGGACTTTTCGGCCCTATTGCCGCCGAATGCCGGATGCTGTTCGGAGTTGATGGTGTCGGCGATCAGCTGTACGAAATTTGATGTTGCATCGAAAGGGCGGCGTGGCTGGCGCCTTCAATTGGCGACCTGAATGAACTCATCATCACCTCCGCCAACTTCTCGCTTAGACAGCGGCGGCGCTGTCAAGCCCCTGCAGGAATGAGTACGAACCCACTCCTCCGGCGTGCTTATTCAGTCGAACCGCACCGGGTGGACGCCGGTAGCCGTCAAACGGTCTTCGGCACGTGACTCCCGTAGATCACCCGCATGATCTTGTGCCCGAAGTCAGCGGTCGGTTCGAACATCAGCGGGCATCCACCGTCGATCACGGTGATGCCGTGCTCACGCCCATACGCGGTTGCCGCCTCGCTGACGCTGCCCGCACCGTACGACCGGTGCATCCACACGTGCTTGATGCCGAGTTCGTCGCATTCGTGCATGGTTCCCTCGGCCTTGTCGGGCGCGGTGGCGATGACTACGGCGTCAACGCCTCCGGGGATGCTCTTCAAGTCGTGATAACTCTTCGCGCCCTCGACCACGTCGGCGTTCGGGTTGACCGCGAACACCTCGTATCCGCGGTCGCGCAGACGCTTGAACACGGTGTTGGATCCGTGGTCCTTAGGACGTCGCGATACGCCGGTTACTGCGATCCGCTTGTTTGCAAGGAACCCGGCCGCCGCTTCACTCATCGTCAACATCGTCGACTTCCCCTCTGACGACATGGTCACCAACCCTCCGCTCTCAAACGATCTGCGCATCCTCTTTGCATCCTCGTCTTCGGAAGCACTTCCAGACAGGGCCGATGGTCACCCTCCACAGGGCCGACAAGCCTGACTTTGGTAGTCCAGTTACCGGGGCGGCTACCGGGTTTCAGGTTTTAACGGTCGCCCCGGGTTTCTGTTGCGAGTCTTCGGCGGTCGCCGGCAGGGTCGCCGGCGGAACAGTCGCGGGGAAGCAGGTGCGATTGGATCGGTCCCAGATCATGTCGAGGGCGAGCAAGATCAGGTTTGCACCGACCCCCGCTCCAACGATCGCAGTCGCTATGGCAGGGAAACCCTCAGTTGCATTGAATCCCAGCCACGCTCCAATGAGAGCGCCACTCATCGACGTGGCGAATCCGGTTGTCTTGGTCCCGGCCGACCAGTTCCGGTTCACCCAGGTGAAGTAGATGCCCAGTCCGACAGGCAAGCCCGTCGAGAGAGTGGCCACGAGCGCGTTGTCGAGGGAGACGCCCGACATGGTCGTTAACACGACCAGGGTTCCAAGCATCCAACCGCCGAGGCCGAGCACAATCGGCGATAGCAAGCGCAGCGCAACCCTTACCCTGGGGCCGAAGCGTCCTCGCTTGTACACCCACAGGGTCATGAACATCAGCAGGAGTGCGCCCAATAGTGCCAGCCCTATCATCAGGCCCGCGATGGCTTTGGCGAGCCCAGCCCACGTGTATGAGGGCGTGAAGTCGACGGGCTGCGGTGTGTAGAGCGAGTCATCGACTTGACCGGTGTCAAAGAAGGTGTTGATCAACCGAGTGCCTGCTTCCGGCTGGTCCGCCCAGAAACTGGCCGAGTGCCCGAACCCGGCCAGCACAACCTGGTGGCCGTTGGGTAGGTAGGGGAGGAGTTCCCTGGTCGCGTTCTGCGGCGGCGTCGAGAAGTCCAGCTCACCGCCGACGAGGAGCGCCTCAACCGGGGAAGTCTGAACATCTGTGTACTTGTCCAGTTCCGGCGTGGCTGGCCAGACATCGGCCGCAAGGCCACCGCCCCAGACGAACGCCGTTGTCGCGTAGGCCATGCTCGAATCACGCACCTGCCCGTTGGAAGCGAAGTAATCGCGCACCGCTTGTTTGTCGATGCTTCCCGCGGCGAGGTACTGGCCCCAGACAAACGGATGTGGCAACACCAGATCGCCGTAAAGCGATGGGAACCAGAGCCCGCTGGGATCGCCCTCGGCGGCAGAAAGCCATGCGTCGATCACCATGGGCCCAATTGCAGGCGCGGACTTCAGTGTTGTCTCGAAGAGCGCAAAGAAGGAGACGACTCGTACGTTGCCGTCCTTGATCGGGAAGAACAACCATCTGTCGGGCAGGTCGGAGGCCGTCCGGCGCAGCGAGGTGGAGAGGTCATCGGTTCGCTGGCGACAGCTCTCGTCCTGCAGGCACAGTTTGGCGTAGCGAGCGAATTGCTGATCAATCGTGGCAACGTCCCATACGTAGTGGCCCGGCGGGTTCACCCCGATCATGATCGAACGGTGGATGCTGCTCGGGTAGCGCCACGCGTAGATCATGGCGGTGCGAGTGCCGGCGCTCTCGCTCAGCAGATTGATTCGGTCGTAGCCGAGCGCGGCCCGCGCTGCCTCTACGTCGTCGACCTGCTGTACCAGGCTGTAACTGGCCACGTCGACGCCCTGGTCCGTCAGTCGCCGGGCGCAAGCGCGGAAACCATCTGCGTACGCACGGAAGGACTCCTCACCGGGAACGTCGGTGGAGTGCTTGAGCGCCGACTCGACCTCCGGACAGTCGAGGCGGGAGGAGCCGTCGACCCCGCGATACCCCACTAAGACGAAGTCCCGATTAGCGGCGTATCGGCTCCCGAACTTGAACGCCATGTTCGTGATACCGGGACCACCCTCGAGCCGGAACACCGGCTCTGCCGGATGATCGGTCCGCGCGCGGATGCGGGTAACGGGCAGAGCGATCAGCCGGGACCCGGGGTTGGTTCGGTTCTCAGGCACCACGAGCGTTCCGCAGTCGGCTTGGTAGTCCCCGTCTTCCGCGTTATAGGTGCACGGCTTCAAGATCAGGTCGCCAGCTTTCGCGGCTGAGGGGACCGAGACAGATTCGCTATCAGGTGCAAACCGAAGGTAGATGAGACCGCACACCAACACTGCACTCAGCACTAGCGCGATGATTCGTCCTGAAGTAAAGACTCGAGCCTTCCCGGCCGAGCCAGGTTCCGCCAGCGCGCCAGATCTCGACATCGCCACCTCCCAAAGCTTCGGGTGGCCAGAACACTTCCGAAAGGAGCGCCATGGGCCTCCTCTCCTTAAGCGTGGTGGCCCATCACCTATACGGACAGAGACCAAGGTCCTAACGCGTGACCTCTCAACATCGCAAAGATGCTGCGTTCGTCATAAGTACCGGCCGGTTGCCTGCGCTGTGCCAACAGCCTGCAGGCAGCTAGGAGCTGCCGCCGGCACTGCTTAGCCCGAGCTGAGCGGCTCCCCGAATGAGAAGATGGGGCATGCGGGCCGTGCGGATCCATGCCAAGCAGGACATGCGGACCGATCAAATTCCCAGCCCCGAGCCAGATGCCGGCGAGGTGCGGCTGCGGGTCGACTACGTCGGCATCTGCGGGTCAGATCTGCACTACTACGCTG
>JBKPML010000059.1:0-12014 GCA_046732135.1 Actinomycetota bacterium | reverse complement strand
GGCTGGGGGAGGCGCTCGGTGTGTTCGTGGGTGCCGCGGTCGATGGCGGCGCCGATGACGTTGATGGCGGCGGAGTCGCCTTGGCGAGAGTCAGCTTGATCTTGGTGTCTCGGTCTACCGTGATGCCAGCTCTGGGGTCTTGTCCGATAACGGTCCCGGCTCGCTCGCTGCTCTGCTTCTCGGCGAACGTCGGCTCCGAAAATCCGGCTGCCTGAGCGAGCGAGATCGCTTGTGACTTGGTCGCACCGGTGAAGTCGGGCACGTTCGCTGTCTGGGTCTCTGGGTGCGTTGACGGCGCTTCGGTCGCTGTTTGCGGCCCCTCGTTGAGGGTGATGGTCACGGTGGTGTTCTCCTCGACCCGCGTTCCGCCAACCGGGCTTTGCGCGGTGATGGTGCCCTTCGTCTCCTCCTTGCCGTGGGTCGTTCGCAGCTTCACCTTCAGATTGCTCGCGGTCAATTGTTCGCGGGCCTTCTGTTCGGTGTAGGTCAAGACGTTGGGCACCTCGACGATCTGCGGGGATGGAGTGGCTGTAAGCCGGTAAAGCGCATACGCCGCGCCGCCGAGCACCGCCACGATCAACGCCGTGATCAAGATGACACGACCGACGCGGCCCTTTTGTGCTTCCTCGTCTGCCCACGCATCCGGGGTGGGTGGGACGATCGGTGGTTGCTCCAGTGTCTGGGGCGGCGTGTCGACGTTTGTCAGCGGCGCGGTCGGCGCTAGGCCGAGGGGTGGGGCAACTTCGGGCAGGAAGGCGGTGGCCGACCCGCCCGCGAGAACTCGGCTGATGTCGGCCTTCATCTCGCGTGCCGACTGATAACGATCAGCGGGATCTTTGGCGAGGGCCTTCATCGTGATTGCGTCGATGTCCGGTGTGATGACCGGATTTCGCTGGCTGGGCGGCAACGGCGGCTCTCGTACGTGTTGGTAGGCCAAGCTGACTTGGGACTCGCCCACAAACGGCGGCCGACCCACCAGCAGCTCGTACAGCAGGCAGCCTGCGGAATAGATGTCGCTGCGCCCGTCAACCGTTTCCCCGCGTGCCTGCTCCGGCGACAGGTACTGGGCCGTGCCGATGACCCCCGCGGTCCGGGTCAAACCGGCCGAGCTGTCGTCTATCGCACGGGCGATGCCGAAGTCCATCACCTTGACGCCGCCACTGCGCGTGAGCATCACGTTGGTCGGCTTGATGTCCCGGTGGATGATTCCTGCTTGGTGGCTGTACGCCAGCGCGTCCAGCACGCCTTGCATCAGCTCTAGAGCCCGGTCGGGCAGAATCGTGCGGCTCTCACCCAGCACATCGCGAAGTGTCCGACCCTCGACCAGCTCCATCACGATGTAGGGAATGGACACGCCAGTGATTGGGTCCGGCTCCTCACCGGTGTCGTACACGGAGACGATCGTCGAGTGGTTCAGGCTGGCCGCTGACTGTGCTTCCCGCTGGAACCTCTTGCGGAAAGTCGAATCAGTCGCGAGATCACGGCGCAGTTGCTTCACGGCCACCGGTCGTCCAAGGCGCGTATCCATGGCACGGTGGACCTCAGCCATACCGCCCCGGCCGAGCAAGTCGCCCAACTCGTAGCGACCACCGACCATCACCGGCTCGCCGGTCATCCGCACAATCCTTTCTAAAGCGGATGCCATTCTCGGCTATCCGCCCTGGGCGGACGAAACTGGATGACCCTCTCGGCGCAGCGTCGCAATCAGCAGGACAAAGGCGATGACTTGGCTGACGGCAATGATGGTTGTCAGCAGAAGCAGTGAGTTCTGGTACAGCGCCCCAGCGAGCGCGCCGCCAGCCATCGCTGCCGTGCCCTGCACTGCCGCGAAGACGCCATAGGCGGTGGCGTGTCGAGTCGACGGTACGAGGGCGGCGACCAGTGCCTTGACGGTCGAGTCCTGGACGCCCATGGCGGCACCCCAGATCAGCACGCCGATGATGGCGATCAGCGCTGAGCTCGAGAAGGCCAGCGGCGGAACTGCGGCGACCATGATCGGCAGTGCGAGAAGCACCCGACCGTGAATGCGGTCGAACAGTGCGCCGGTCGCCAGTGCAGCCAGCGCTTCGGTCCCCATCGCCGTGGCGTAGATCAAGGGGACGGCCTGGACCGCTACGAGGCGGTCTTGGGCCAGGTGGTACGAGATGACCCCGAAGGTCACCAGTCCCGCGGTTGCCGCGCCAGCCGCGCTGGCGAACAACCAGAAGGAGGTTGGAAGGCTGCCCGGCCGATGTCCCTCGGCTGGCTTGTGCGACGCCCGGGGGGTCGCTTTGTCGGTCTCCGCTTGGTCGCTGGCAGGCGCGACAGGCAGCCTGGTTCTGCGCCATATCCCTAGCAGAATGAGCAGCGCCATTCCGCCTGGAACGATGAGTACGGCCATCGCCGGCCAGATGGATCCAGCTACCGCTGTCACGGCGGCCACCAATAGCGGTCCGGCGACGGCGCCAAGCTGGTCAAGGGCCTTGTGGACCGCAAAGCCACGACCAAGACCGACCGAGGCGGCAAACTGTGCCAATAATGCGGTCTTGGCGGGGCTGCGCACGGCTTTGCCGGCCCGTTCGGCAAGGATGAGGCCGCATGCGACGGCGAGCCCGAATGTCGCCAGGAATGGCGTGATCGCCAACGCCGGCACGCAGATTGCTGTGATGGCGTATCCGACGAAGGTAAGGCTCCAGTAATGCCCCCGATCCGCCCAGGACCCGGTGACCAGCCGGAGAACCAACGACATGGCTTCGCCGATGCCGGTGATCAAGCCCACGAGCACCGCCGAGGCACCCAGTGAGGCAAGCAGCGGTCCGGTGATCGAGCGGGCGCCCTCGTACACCATGTCGGCCGTCAGGCTGACGACCCCGAACCCGACCACCGCACGCCATGGCGACCAGACAGGGCGACCTACATGCGCCGTCAAGGGCTCAGTCGTCACTTCATGCACCTGTCTCAGAGCCTGAAGTCGCATCCGTCACGCTGGCAACTGCGGACTCCGGTTTCGCGGGCCGCTTACGGCGGTACTCACGCCATGTCAGCGTGACGACCAAGACATCGAAGGTGGTCAAGGCGATCAGTCCGACGCTGGCATCCAGCATCAGCCGGTACGACTGGTAGCCGATGAACAGCAACAAGACGCCGATCATCCAGGGATAGGCCCACAACTTGTCCAGCAGCAACGCGATGACGAGCACCACCTTGACCGTTCCATGGATCAACAGGTAAACGGCGGCGAAGAGAATCGCGTGACCGGTCAGGTCGCTTGTCGTATGAAGCAGATGCGTTGCGATGAAATCGTGGGGATCTTTCGACAATTCAGCTCGGGTCACTGCGGAGACCAGCTGGCGGAGCCGATCCGCGGTGGTGAACAACAGAAGCAGGCCACCGACGATTTCAATTGCGCCATTGACCCCCTTGACGAGGATGCCGATCTCAAAGGCTCGGTCGAGCCAGTCGCGGGGCTTGAACACCGATCACCTCCAATGCAACGGCTGCGAATCTCGTGACCAGGACTCAGAGCTCGGTGTTGCTGAGAGCCGCATAGACATGATCGGCATAAGCGTCGAAGCGCTCCTGGCACCTCTTGAGCGCAGTAACCGAGTCAGTCGCGCTCGGCAGGCCAAGCAGGTCCCGGCTCCGTAGCTCGCGGTACCAACGGCGGAGACGGTCCAGGCTCTGTTCTTCCTCCTCCAGCTCGGCGAGAGTGTACTTGCGGAGCTGCTCCTCCTTCTCCAATTCGGCCAAGTACTTACCGCAGTCGTCGAGGAATTCCATCCACTCCTGCTCGCGGGCTTCGGCGTATGACTGCTCGAGCCGGGCCGCGTCCTGGTCGGCGTATCCGTTGGCCGCCAGCACAAGCAGGGTGCCGTGGGCGGCGTTCACCACATCAGCCGAATGCTCGAGCAGCTGCCGGGCGGCCGGTACGTCGGGTACGGCCCAGATTGCCTGTCCAAGCGGAATGGCGCCGGATCGGCGCAGCTCGCGCCAGAGTGCCATCCGATGCCGGGCCGGTTCGGAAGGCATGCGGGCAATCAAAACCAGCCAGCGCAGCCGGTCCCCGCCATCACCTGTCACAAGCGTTACGTTACACTTGTAACAGATTGCGTTGTTCGGGAGACTTCGTTCTCGAGCTTTGATCAGCCCTCCGCCGTCGAATCCCCCGTCGTATGTGCGGCAGCAGTTTCCTCCAGCCGCTTTGCGGCGACCGCCCGTACCCGAGCCGAGAGCACAGCGGCGGCAGTGGCGACGAATACGAGGTTGAAGGCCATTTGAACGATGACCATGACGCGAGCGGCCTGACCTATGGCATGAATATCGCCATAGCCAACCGTCGTCATCGTGGTCATGGCGAAGTAAAGGGCGTCGATTCGGGTCGCAATCCCCTCGATCTGCGTAGGGTCCCGGATGCCGAGCAGATAGAAGCCCAATGCGAAGGCCAACACCACGATGACAAGGGTCACCACTAGGCCATCGAGTCTGCGATCAAGGCCATGCCGCAGCGCGAGCCGCAGTTCCCAGACGATGACGAACGCTAGAAATCCGAGACAGGCAACGGCCGCCACGGCGCGCAGCACGATGGCACCCGTGGGCACCCGAGACGACACCGGAACGACGAAGTACATGGTGATCGCAAGCGCGCAGGCGCCGAGGAGCCGCAACCATCGCTGCCAAGGAGTCATGCGCCCACTTCCTGCTCCGCCGTCGTTACCCGCGACCATTCTGGGTCACCAGCTCCAACGTGCGCAGGTTGAGGGCTCGCAACACGAGGATTCTCATAGTTAACGGCTGGTGTCCAGCAGATGAACATCGCCGCTAGGCTCCTGCCGCTGAGCTTGCCCCGATTTCTTCGGAGTCCCAGCCAATAGATTGTTGGTCACTGGAAACCCGGGATCGACCAGTTGCCCGGCCACTGATCGACGCCCAGCTTGAGGCGCTCGGAATCCGGCAGAGACACCGCTGGTTTTGTCGAGCGCCGCGACAGACTTGCCGAGCGCTTCAAGACGCCGCGCGATGGCAGCGTGGTCGGCCGGAGTCGCGAGTCGCGGGCTCGACGATTGCTGATCGACCGGTTCATGATCCATGTCATCGTGCAGGCCTCTCGGCGGCTGGCTCAGACCTCCGGCGGCCGCTGAGCCGCTGCGCCGTCCGGATCTGCTGATCGGGCCGGCAAGGCGGGATCAGCGGGGGTGAGATTCAAGGACTGATTCGTCAGCACGAGCCCCCACCCCATGGCGGCGTTGATGACGGCGGCGCCGGCAATTGCCGCCGCCACGTACTGAGCCGAAGAGCCAAGGATGGCGGCGAGGGTTCCGAAGGTAACCAGAAGCGCTGCGTAGATGAGCCTCCGATTGAGCATTTGACGTGCCGCGTACCGGACCCGCAGCCACAGCATGCTTGGAGTTGAGATGCACAAGAAGAGGTACTCCAGGCAAGTCCATGGCAGCACGGATCGAGCCCCGGCCCAGCTGTCCCCGAGCACTTTCCTGCCGACTTCGTTCGGCAGCAGCAGGAGGGCGGCTGACCACATCGCCACGGCGGCCGCGACATACAGTGCAACGCGTATGCAGAATCCAAGGTCTTGAGACCTTTGCCGTCGCAGCAATGTGGGCGTCAAGTTGAGCGTGATGAAGGCCTGTAGCACATTCAGCGGGCCCATTGCCGTGCTGGCGCCACGCAGACTGCCCGCGGAGGCCGTGCCGAGAAAGCGTGCCGTGGCGGCCGCGATGACCAACGAAGCGCCCGCGACGGCGATCGTGCCGATGGTGACTGAGTTCCCAACCGCGTGGCGCTCGCGCAGCAGCAGATGCCAGCCGTTGACGATGCTCGGCTTGACGTGCAATAGAGCTGCTGCCACGGCGAAGGCGAGTGCCGCGGCGCCGAGCCACACCACCATGACCTGCGGAGCAGTAAGCGGTACAAGGCCAAGCGCCGCGACTCCAGTGATCACTGCCCACACGGTGTCGGACGCCAGAGCGACATAGGGACGTTCGACTGCAACTGCGGCGTAGCGGAGGAGATCCTGCAGACAGACGAGGGGCGCGGCCACCGCGACGACAATCGCGATCGAGAAATCACTTTCCTCGGACAGCAGCAGGCCGATGCCGCCGGTGGCCACCGCGAGCACCGGGGCCAGCAGCAGAAGGGCTCCCAGCGTCGAGCTGGCCCGCTCCCGAGCGGCCGCCCGGTTGCCGGTGAGTGTCAACTGCGTACCGAAGTAGGCGCGGCTGAGCGAAAGAAGAAAGATCAAAACGGCGTACGCAACCGAGAACGCGCCGAAGGCTGAAGCTGAAAGAGTCTGCGCCACCATCACGACGGCGAGGACATTAGACAAGCTCGACATCCCCTGGTCGACCAGCCCGACGGCGCTCTTTCTAAGCAGTGAAGTCATCGGCACCCGTGATGGTCGACGGCGCGCGCCGGCCACGGCCACGCACTGTGTCTTCGATCGGCCATGCTCGAGTCTCTCCTAGGATGCGGGGGATTGTGACCCAAAGTCTGAGGTGTGGATCAGGCGCAGTCGTCTTGAACGACGACGGCGGCCCCGCAGCCTTCCTGCATGATCGACTTCCCGGGCTCACATTCCTGCTGAGCGAGCAGACAGACAGTTGGCACACCGCAGACCGCAGGTGGGGATCCGGGTTCATCGTGACCGATCAGGGAGCCGCGCAATGGGCCGCACCAGATGAGACCACGATTGCCGCAAACCACGCCAGCCAGGCGTTTGGCTTGACCAGTGGAGTGAACCTGCGCGTCGAGCGCAGCGGAGGGGACCAGTTCCGCGAGTCGTACCGATGGACAAACATCGGCGAGGCGCCGGTCAAGATCACCTCCTTAGCTGTGAGTACGCCGTGGCGGGACGTTTACGAAGCCGAGGGGGCGGCGCAGCGGTCGGCTGTTCATGCGCATCTGAGCGCAACCGGCTGTCAGGCGTGGGTGCTGGCCAAACCAATGCACGGCCGAGGGCCCTTCCTCGGGCTCGTCGTGACAGAGGGAAGGGTCAGCTCATACTCGGTTGAGGCGCGGAATCAGTTCACTGGCTCAGACGTGCGCGGACACCTCATGCTCCATGTCACTGACCGTGCTCGCCACCCGACTGCTTTTGGGGGTCAGGCCACCGTCACTCTGAGCCCGGGAACCTCTTATCACCTCGCGTGGGAGCTCGACTGGTACGAAGACGAGGGGATGTTCCTCCAAGTGGCAGAACCGACCATACGACTGCCGCGGCTGGCTGCACCGGTGGGGCAGTCGTTGCTTATCGAGCACCCGGCGGCGATGTCAGTACGGTCCTGCCCGGCCGATTCGCTGCTCACCGGAGCGGATACTGGCGGGCGGTCGGGGCACCTACGGATCGAACCCACACCAGATGGTTCGGAATTGACGTCTTCTGCTCACGGGCTCGTGGAGGTCGAGGTGGGAACCGGTGATGCCGACTCTGTGCGCATCGGTTTGCTGTTTCATTTGCCGCTGGCGGAGCTCGTTCGACGCCGAGTCGGGGTCATCCTTGATCATCATCGTCCGGTGCAACGCAGAGCGCCGCGGGGATTCGTCGCAGCTGATACCCGGACCGGTCTCACCGTTACCGATCAAGGATGGCTCGACTGGTCTGATGGTGCCGAACGCACAGGCATGCCCATCCTGCTAGCCGAGGCCCGAGCGCGCGGGCTCGTCGACGAGACCCGAGCGGCTGAGGTTGATCGAGCCCTCGATGAGTTCACCGCGTTCGTTCGCGAGCACCTTGTGAATGCCGACGGTTGGGTGCGACGTGGCTCGACGAATCTCACCTCTCCGCCCCGGTTGTACAACACACCTTGGGTAGTGGATTTCCTGCTCCTCGAGCACCACCGGACCAGCGAAACTGCCCACCTGGAGCTGGCGACGTCGTTGCTCGAAGCAAGTGTCCGTCATGGTGTGAGCCGGCATCTGTCGATCGGACATGCGCAGGCCGTACTGGGGCTGGAGACTGCCGCGCAACAATTGCCGGACCCAGCTGCAAATGATCTCCGGCCGCGGATCGACCAGCTGCTTAACGGCTTGCGCGACCAAGCCGTCGAGCTGGCCGCCCGAGGTGGGAATCTTCCCGCGCACGAGGTCAGTTACGAGCAGTCGATTGTGGCGCCGCTGGTCTCCTTGCTTTCTCTGGCACATCGCAGATGGCCCGATGAAAGGCTGGTCGAGGCCGCCCAAGCAGCGTTGGCCTGGCTGCTCGCATTTGCCGGTCCACAACGCCATGCGCGGTTACGCCACATTGCGATCCGCCATTGGGATGGTTACTGGTTTGGCCTGCGACGACAGTGGGGCGACACATTTCCTCACTATTGGTCCACGCTGACCGCCGTCACGCTACTTGATCTTCCAGATCCGTTGCGTTCGGACGAGCACAGGGAAACCGCCCGGGCGATCTTGCAGGGGAACCTCGCGCTGTACGACCAGAACGCCCACGGCTGCTGCGCCTTCCTCTATCCGTCGTGTGTCGACGGCGTCGCAGCCCACGGTCCGGATCCGCTGGATAATGATCAAGACTGGGCCTTGATCTATGCGCTGCGGTCGGGTCTAGTGCCGTAGCCGCCTGAGGTTGGGAGTCGCATGGATACCGCCATCTCGGTAGCCGGATTGGTAAAACATTACGGACGCGTTCCGGCGGTGAACGGGGTTGATCTGACCGTTATGCCGGGCGAGATCGTCGGGTACCTGGGCCCCAATGGCGCGGGCAAGACAACCACAATCCGCTGCCTTCTGGGCCTGCTTCGTCCCTCCAGCGGCACTGTTCGGCTGTTCGGCTCTGAACTGCCCGCCGGGCTACCAGGAGTGCTCGCCCGGGTCGGACATCTGCCGGGTGAGTTCGGTCTCTGGCCGCACCTGACCGGCCGGGGCTGTTTGGACTACCTGAGTCAGGTACATCATCGGCCGCCCCGACGGCGTGCGGAGTTGTGTGATCGATTCGAGCTGACGGAGGGGGATCTGGCGCGTTCGGTTCGGTTCTATTCCCGTGGGATGCGCCAAAAGATCGCGATCGTTCAGGCATTTCAGCACGATCCCGAGCTAGTGATCATGGACGAGCCTACCGAGGGCCTCGATCCGGTCATGAAGGAGCGATTCCTGGAATTGCTTGAGATCTACCGCAACGCCGGCGGCAGCACACTGATGTCGTCGCACATCCTGTCCGAGGTCGAGCAGGCAGCCGACCGAGTCGTGGTCCTGCGAGCAGGGACGGTGGTCAAAGAAGTCAGCCGACATGAACTCGCCGATCGTGTTCGGCATTGTGCGGTCACGTTTGCGCCAGGCGACAATGCCGTTCCCGAGACGCTAGCAGGCGCGTTCAATGTTTCGCGCGTCGGAGATCGGGTCCGTTTCGATCACAAGGGCGACATGATGCCGCTCCTTCAGCAGTTGGCCACGTTGCCCGTAGTCGACTTCGTCAGCGAACCCGGAAGCCTGCTGGACGTGTTCTTCGAGATCTACGGTGAGGATTCTCGATGAACCGTGCCGTTCTACTGCACGCGCTGCGCCAGGCGTCACGAACCATGATCGCCCTTTGCGTTGGCACGTTAGCGTTCTTCTACCTGATCTTCTCTGCCTCATCGGCGTTTCTTCGCGAGGCGAGCCTCGAAATCCCGTTTTTCCAGGATCCGCCGCGGGCCATGCGCGCCTTGTTCGGAGGGTCGATCGATTTCATGCATCCTGGGGGATGGCTTGTTGCGGCGATGTCGCATCCGATCACGCTCGCCCTGTTTACTGCAGCCGCACTTTCAGTGGCCAGCGGAATTGCCGCGGAAGTCGAAAGGGGAACAATCGATTTTGTTCTGACTCGCCCGATTCGGCGCAGTGCATACCTGCTTGCCGTTGCCGCCGCATCGCTGATTCTCGTCACTGCCGTGCATCTGGCCGCCCTTCTCAGCACATTGCTGGCCCGCCAGACAGTTGCGGGCGTCGAGCAGTTGGCCGTGAGCGGAGTGTTGCGGGTTTTGTTAGGTTCCTGGACCGTATTCGCCGCAATTTCGGCTGTATCCGTTCTGATCGGCGCAAACGTCAGCCTGCGCAGCCGAGCCGTGGCCCTTTCGGTCGGCTTTGTCGTGCTGAGCTTCTTGATCAACGTCGCAGCTCTGATGCTCGATGAGCTGTACGGATTGCGCCGACTTTCCCTGTTCCACTATTTCGAGCCCGCGGAGCTGGTCGAAAGCGCAGCTCCGTTGAGCAAGCTGGTCGTGCCTGGAGTCGTTACAATTCTGGCCCTTCTCGCTGCGGTGATGACCTTCAGCAGGCGAGACATCGTCCGCTGATGTGGTCGGAAGAACTCAGCTCGGCAGCGGCAGGTAACGCACCATAAGAACTCCGTCGATACCGGCGATGGCCTTGATCACCGAATCGGGGACATCGCTATCGGTGTCCACGAGGGTATAGGCCACTTCGCCACGGGACTTGTTGGTCATGGTGGCGATGTTGAGCCCCGCTTCAGCCATCTCGTGCGAAATCCCGCCGACCATGTTGGGCACGTTTGCATTAGCGATTGCAACCCGGTAGGGAGACTCCCGGGACATGGTCACGTCGGGGAAGTTCACGGCGTTCTTGATGATGCCGTCCAAGAGGTAATCGCGGACCTGGTCGGCCACCATAATCGCGCAATTCTCCTCGGCTTCGCGGGTGGACGCACCGAGGTGGGGGAACAAGATCACGCCCGGATGGTTGATCAGCTTGGGCTGGGGAAAGTCGCAGACATATCGGCCAAGTTGCTTCTCCGCAAGCCCCTCAAGCACTGCATCCTCGTCGACCACACCGCTGCGGGAGAAGTTCAGCAGAACCGCGCCGGCCTTCAGCTGCGCGACGCCGCCGGCGTCGATCATGTTCCGGGTCGCGTCCAGCAGTGGCACGTGCAAGGTGATGAAGTGGCTGTGCTTGAGGACCTCGCCGAGGTGCTCGGCCTTTTTGACGCTGGACGGCAGGCTCCACGCGGACTCCACGGTGATTGCCGGGTCGTAGCCGATCACGTGCATGCCGAGCTTTATCGCTGCATCGGCCACCAGACAGCCGATCTTGCCGAGGCCGACGACCCCCAGAGTGTGACCGGCCAGCTCATAACCGGCGAACTGTTTCTTCCCCGCCTCGACCGTTGCCTCCAACCCCCTGTCGGCTTCCAGCGCATTGACGTAGGTCAGCGCGCTGTCCAGGTTTCGCGCCGATAGCAGCATGCCACCGAGCACCAGCTCTTTGACTGCGTTCGCGTTAGCGCCGGGGGCGTTGAAGACCGGAATGCCGCGCGCCGACATCTGCTCCACCGGGATGTTGTTCGTGCCGGAGCCAGCTCGGCCGATCGCAAGCACCGATTCCGGCACGTGCATGGAATGGAGGTCGGCCGAGCGGACCAGAATCGCCTGGGGGTCGCCACCATCGGCCGAGACAGCGAATCGATCCCAAGGAAACCGCTTCAGGCCGTTCGCGGAGATGTGGTTCAAGACTTGAATTCGGAACTTCTCGCTCACGCGCGAGGAGACTACACAGGATCACCGCCCGAGTCGGCGCATTTGCGCCCCTCGGAACGGAATCGTGACGCGCGAAACTGACCAGGCCTCGTAGGAGAAGGGTGTTCAACAAATCGCGGGCCACTCGGCCGCAGTTACTAGACCGCGGCCGAGCACCGAGAAAGTCCCCCGAGGGGGCCGGTCGGTCAGGCGCGAGTGGTGGTGTTCCTTCCGGTCAGGGCGGAAGCGATCACGACCAGGACGGCTGCGACAGCAATTGCGATGAGCCAGCGAACCCAGTCGATGCCCGGGCTCCCGTTGCCGCCGAATGCTGTGTAGACGAACCAGCCGATGATCACGCCACCAATCCCACACAGGATCGTCAGCCAGATCGGGATGTTGTCCCTGTTGCCAGGAGCAACGAATTTGCCCAACAGCCCGATGATGATGCCCGCGATGATGACCCCAATAATCTCCATGCTTACCTCCCGGTAGTTCTTGATCGCCTCGTGCGGTCAAGGGATGGTAGCGAACGGCTTTCTACCCTCGCTCAGGGCCCAGAATCGAAGGTAGGTC
>JBKPML010000058.1:0-21115 GCA_046732135.1 Actinomycetota bacterium | reverse complement strand
ACCTCGACTCCGGTGGTAATCACCGACGGAAAGCCGATTCTGCTCGGTACCGCCGGCGCACCTGCCACGGTCAGCTTGTACGAGGACTTTCACTGCCCGCATTGCGCCGATTTCGAAGAGGAGTACGGACCCGTTCTCGCCGACGCGGAGAACAGCGGCAAAGCTGCGCTTGAGCTTTACCCGATGTCCTTCATCGATGCCGGATCGGCGACAGCCGCCAACGCCATGGCGTGCGCTGCCGAGGCCGGCTTCGGATCGGCGTATTACCGAGGGCTGTTTGCGAATGCCACCCTGCAGTGGAACGACGAGCAGCTGATCGCCCTGGCTGGGCAAATCACTCCAACACCGGGCGAGCCGTTCGAGACCTGTGTGACCAGCCGGGCACACGCAGCCTGGGTGAAGTCGATCAATGCCACTGCGGACGCCAACGGAATCGACCAAACGCCGACCGTGTTTCTCGATGGCGCCCGGCTCGACCTGGCTAGCCTGACACCCGAAGCTCTGCAGACCAAGATCGACGAGGCGGCCACCACATGAGTGCCAACTGGTGAACGGTGTCGCCCAGGTGAGCCTGTCCATCCCGAGCCCCAGCACGGGCGTGTGGGACGTTTTCGGTCTGCCCGTGCGCGCCTATGCGCTCTGCATCATCGCCGGGATCATCGCCGCCATGATCATTTCCAACCGGCGATGGCAGGCTCGGGGTGGGACTTCAGAAAGCCTGGAAATGGTGGTCGTTGTCGCGGTGCCGGTCGGCATCATCGGAGCCCGGCTCTACCACGTGCTCACCGATTACCAGCTCTACTTCGGCCCCGGCAGGCATCCGCTCGAGGCGCTCAAGATCTGGCGAGGAGGCCTCGGGATCTGGGGTGCGGTGGCGCTTGGCGTGCTAGGTGGATACCTGGTGGCGCGCCGCCGCAAGATCGTTTTCCCGGCGCTGCTGGATGCCGTCGCACCCGGCATCGTGGTCGCCCAAGCCATCGGCAGGCTCGGCAACTGGTTCAACCAGGAGCTCTTCGGCCGGCCGACGACGCTGCCCTGGGCGCTGGAGATCGATCCCGGATTCCGGCCGGCGGCCTACGCGCAGTTCTCGACCTTCCACCCGACCTTCTTGTACGAGATGTTGTGGGATCTCGCGGTGGCGGTCGCGCTGGTCCTCCTGGACCGGAAGTACCGGCTTGGTCACGGCAAGGTCTTCGCGCTGTACGTAATCTTCTACACCCTCGGGCGGTTCTGGATCGAGGCGCTGCGAATCGATCAGGTCAACGAGATCGGTGGCTTCAGGCTGAACAATTACACCTCGCTCATCGTCTTCGTGGCCGCGCTGATCTGGTTCCTGTGGCTGGTCAAGAACCGACCCGGACGCGAGGAAGTCGTCGAAGGAGCGCACCAACGGGAGCTGAGTTGGTCGAAGACCGACGCGGAGCAGGAATGACGGCATCTTTGGCTGGCCGCCTGGCCCTGGTGACCGGCGCCCGGCAGGGCCTGGGCTTTCACATCGCTCGGGGACTGGGTGAGCATGGCGCCACAGTTTTGCTGAACGGCCGCGACGCGGAACAGCTCCAGCCATCAGTCGAGCAGTTACGTGCCGAAGGAATTGACGCACGGCCCGCCGTCTTTGACATTCCCGACCTCGCCGAAGCAGCGGCCGAGCTTTCGAACGCCCCGCCGATCGACATCCTGGTCAACAACGTCGGCCAGCGGGACCGGCGCGGTGTGCTGGACCTGCCGTCGGCCGACTTCGAGCGACTGATCCAGATCGACCTGATCGGGGCATATGGGCTCAGCCGGTGGGTGGCAACCAGGTTGATCGAGGAGCACCGAGGCGGGTCAATAGTGAACATCTCGTCTGTGGTCGGCGGCATCCTTGCCAACCGGGGCGACGTCGCATACGCGACGGCCAAGGCCGGGTTGGAGGGTCTGACCCGGGCGCTGGCCGCGGACCTCGGACCGTTCGGCATCCGGGTGAACGCCGTGGCTCCTGGTTACTTCGCTACCGAAGCCAACGCTGATCAGGTCGGTGATCCCGACCGGCTGGCCTGGGTGCAGGCCCGAACCATGCTCCGCCGTTGGGGCCAGCCGCCTGAAATCGCGGGGCTCGTCGCCTTCCTCGCGGGCAACGACGCCTCCTACCTGACGGGGCAGACCATCGCGGTCGACGGCGGCCTCAGCGTGCTCTTCTAAAATAAAGCGTTTGCGTCTCGGCTGCGTGGCTCGCGTAGGCTTCGGATAAGTGGACGCCGCATGCCGTGCGTTACCCTGAGCACATCATTGCGGGCCAACGTCGTCCCCCGCCTCCGATGCCGCCTCGCCTTGCCCTGGTGGTCCGTACTCGCAGACGGCTACCGGTCTCGATGACGGGAGTTACCGATGACTGTTGCGCCAGCCTCGGGGTTCCACTCAGCTACCCGCAGTGCCAACGGGCTTTACGACCCCGCCTTCGAGCACGACGCATGCGGTGTCGCGTTCGTCGCCACGCTAAGCGGCGAGCCGAGCCACGAGATCATCGCTCACGGCCTGCACGCCCTGCGGAACCTCGACCATCGCGGCGCAACCGGCGCCGATCCGAAGACTGGTGACGGTGCGGGCATCCTCCTTCAGATCCCCGATGCCTTCCTTCGCGGCGAAGTGAGCTTCGAACTCCCGCGGCAGGGCGCGTACGCGGTCGGCAACGCCTTTCTCCCCACCGATGCCGACGCGGCCGCCAAGGCAAAGAGGACGATCGAGGAAATCGCCGAGGAGGAGCACCTGGCCGTGCTCGGCTGGCGGGTCGTAGCCACCGACGACCGAGCCCTCAGCGATCTGACCCGATCCAACATGCCCTACTTCGAGCAACTGTTCGTCACTGCACAGGATGCGCCGATGATGGGTGTTGCCCTGGATCGACTCAGCTATTGCCTGCGCCGCCGGAGCGAGCATGAGGCGGGCGTGTACTTTGCCTCGCTCTCCGCGCGGACCCTGGTCTACAAGGGCATGCTCACCACCGAACAACTCGAGCTGGTGTTTCCTGAGCTGCTCGACGATCGGATGGCAAGTGCGCTCGCAGTGGTGCACTCGCGGTTCTCCACCAACACCTTCCCGGCCTGGGAGCTGGCCCACCCGTTCCGGATGATCGCGCACAACGGCGAGATCAACACCGTGATGGGCAACCGCAACTGGATGCGGGCCCGGGAGGCGCTGCTAGCTACCGATCTGATCCCGGGCGATCTGGAGCGGCTGTTCCCGATCTGCACCCCTGGTGCCTCGGACTCGGCTTCGTTCGACGAAGTGGTCGAGCTGTTGCACCTCGGCGGTCGTTCGCTGCCGCACGCGATGCTGATGATGATCCCGGAGGCCTGGGAGAACAACGAGGACATGGATCCGGCCCGCCGGGACTTCTACGCTTTCCACTCCTGCCTCATGGAACCGTGGGACGGGCCGGCGGGCGTCGTGTTCACCGACGGGACGGTTGTCGGGGCGGTGCTGGACCGAAATGGGCTTCGTCCCGGCCGGTTCTGGGTCAGCGAGGACGGACTCGTGGTACTGGCCTCCGAGGCCGGCGTCTTGGACATTCCGCCCGAGAAGATCGTCCAGAAAGGCCGGTTGCAGCCGGGCAAGATGTTCCTCGCCGACCTCGGCGAACATCGGTTGATCTCCGATGAAGAGGTCAAGGCCGGTCTTGCCACCGCGGCGCCGTACGGGGAGTGGCTGCACGGCGGCCGGATGCTGCTGTCCGACCTGCCGGACCGGGAACACATCGTTCATTCCCATGCTTCGGTCACTCGCCGGCAGCAGGTTTTCGGCTACACCGAAGAAGAGCTGCGGATCATCCTGTCGCCGATGGCTTCCGGTGGCGTCGAGCCGATCGGGTCAATGGGCACCGACTCGCCGATCGCTGCCCTCAGCGACAAGCCACGGTTGCTGTTCGACTACTTTTCGCAGCTCTTCGCACAGGTCACCAATCCGCCGCTGGACGCGATCCGCGAGGAGCTGGTGACCTCGCTGTACAACACCATCGGTCCGGAACAGAATCTGCTCGATCCCGGTCCGGCGTCATGCCGTCGACTGGTCTTGCCGTTCCCGGTTCTCAGCAACGATCAGCTGGCGAAGATCGTCAAGATCAACCGGGACGGCAACCTGCCCGGGTACTCCACCTACGTCGCCCGAGGGCTGTACCAGGTCGGCGGGGGAGCGGAGGCGCTGGCCGCCAAGCTCGACCAGATCTGCGCGGAGGTGTCCGAGGCCATCGAAGGCGGTGCCCGGATCATCCTGCTGTCCGATCGGCACAGCAACGCCGAGCTGGCACCGATCCCGTCACTGCTGTTGACCGCAGCCGTGCATCACCATCTGGTCCGGGAGAAGAGCCGTACCCAGGTGGGGCTGGTGGTCGAGGCGGGCGATGTCCGCGAGGTGCACCACGTAGCGCTTCTGATCGGTTACGGCGCAGCCGCCGTCAATCCGTACCTGGCCATTGAGTCGGTAGAGGACCTGGCCCGGCGTGGTGTTTACACCCGGGTGGAGCCAGAGAAAGCGGTCGCCAACGTCATCAAGGCGCTCGGTAAGGGCGTGCTCAAGGTGATGAGCAAGATGGGCGTTTCGACGGTCGCCTCCTACACCGGCGCCCAGATCTTCGAGGCGCTCGGCTTGGCGCGCGATGTCGTCGATCGTTACTTCACCGGCACCACTAGCAAGCTCGGCGGGGTTGGGCTGACGGAGCTCGCCGAGGAGGTTCGGCGCCGGCACATGACGGCCTACCCGGCCGACGGGATTCCGCTGGCTCACCGACTGCTCCCGGTTGGCGGCGAATACCAGTGGCGCCGGGAGGGCGAGCCGCACCTATTCGATCCGGAGACGGTCTTCCGGCTGCAGCACTCGACCCGGTCGGGGCGCTACGACATCTTCAAGCAGTACACCAACCACATCGACTCCCAGTCGGAGCGGTTAATGACCTTGCGTGGGCTGCTCAAATTCAAGGGTGACCGCGAACCGGTTCCGATCGAGGAGGTTGAGCCGGTCAGCGAGATCGTCAAGCGGTTCTCGACCGGGGCAATGTCGTACGGCTCGATCAGCCTCGAGGCGCACCAAACCCTCGCCAGGGCCATGAACCGGATCGGTGGGAAGTCGAACACCGGTGAAGGTGGCGAGGACAAGGACCGGCTCTACGACCCCGAGCGCCGGAGCGCGATCAAGCAGGTCGCCTCCGGCCGGTTCGGGGTGACGTCTGACTACCTGACCAACGCCTCGGATCTGCAGATCAAGATGGCGCAAGGAGCAAAGCCGGGTGAAGGCGGTCAGCTACCGGGCCAGAAGGTCTATCCCTGGATCGCTCAGACTCGGCATTCCACACCGGGCGTCGGTCTGATCTCGCCACCGCCGCACCACGACATCTACTCGATCGAGGATCTCAAACAGCTGATCCACGACTTGAAGTGCGCCAACCCGTCGGCGCGGGTCCACGTCAAGCTGGTGGCGGAGGTCGGCGTGGGCACTGTGGCAGCCGGGGTCTCCAAGGCCAAGGCGGACGTGGTGTTGATCTCCGGCCATGACGGCGGCACCGGCGCCGCGCCGCTAACGTCACTCAAGCATGCTGGCGGGCCGTGGGAGCTCGGCCTGGCCGAGACGCAGCAGACGTTGTTGATTAACGGGTTGCGGGACCGGATCGTGGTCCAGGTCGACGGCCAGCTCAAGACCGGCCGGGACGTGATCATCGGGGCGCTGCTCGGTGCGGAGGAGTTCGGCTTCGCCACCGCGCCGCTGGTGGTCAGCGGCTGCATCATGATGCGGGTCTGCCATCTGGACACCTGCCCCGTGGGGGTCGCCACGCAGAACGAGGAACTCCGCAAGAAGTTCACTGGCAAGCCGGAATTCGTGATCAACTTCTTCGAATTCATCGCCGAAGAGGTCCGGGAATACCTTGCGGAACTGGGATTCCGCAGTCTCGACGAGGCAATCGGCCATGTAGAGGTCCTCGACACGACGAACGCAGAGGCCCACTGGAAGGCGCATGGGCTCGATCTTCGACCCGTGCTCCACAAGCCAGAGGTGCCCGACGGGACGTCGCTGCACCGGGTGACCGAGCAAGATCACGCACTGGAATTCGCATTTGACCAGATGTTGATCAAAATGTGCGAGGACACGTTGAAAACCGGCGATCCCGTACGGGCTTCGCTCAACATCCGCAACGTGAACCGCACCGTGGGAACGATCTTGGGGCACGAGGTCACCAAGGCGACCCGCGGCGAAGGCTTCCCGGACGGCACAATTGACATCACGTTCATCGGCAGCGCCGGCCAAAGCTTCGGCGCCTTTGTTCCGGCCGGCATGACACTGCGGCTGGAAGGCGACGCCAACGACTACCTCGCCAAAGGACTGTCCGGTGGCCGGATCGTGGTCAGGCCAGACCGCAATGCGACGTTCGTTGCCGAGGACAACATCATCGCCGGCAATGTGATCTGTTACGGGGCGACCTCCGGGGAGATCTTCATCCGCGGCCAGGTGGGGGAGCGGTTCTGCGTCCGCAACTCTGGCGTCACGGCGGTGGTCGAGGGTCTGGGTGATCATGGCTGCGAGTACATGACTGGCGGGATCGTCGTGGTGCTCGGCAAGACAGGGCGGAACGTGGCCGCCGGGATGTCGGGCGGCATCGGCTACTTCCTCGACCTTGATCTCGACAAGCTCAACAAGGAGATGGTCGATCCGCTGGAGCCGAGCGACGCCGATCTGGAGTTGATCAAGCAGCTGGTCACCCGGCACTTCGAGGAGACTGAATCAGCTGCTGCCGAGAGGCTGTTGGCTGATTGGGACGCCAGCGCGCTCCGGTTCACCAAGGTCCTGCCTCGTGACTACGCGCGGGTGCTGAGGGCCCGCGAGGAGGCTGAGTCCGAAGGCCTTGATGAGGCTGCCACCACCAGCCGAATGATGGAGGCGGCCCATGGCTGACCCGAAGGGATTCATGACAACGGCCAGGCGTGTGGCCGAACGCAGGCCGGTGCACGAGCGCATTCATGACTGGAAAGAGGTCTACCCGGGGACGCCGGGCCGGGCGTTGCTGCCGATCATTTCCGAGCAAGCTGGGCGATGCATGGACTGTGGCATTCCCTTCTGCCACACCGGATGTCCGCTGGGCAACCTGATCCCTGAGTGGAACGATCTGGTCTGGCGCAGCGACTGGGAAGAAGCGTCGGAACGGCTGCACGCAACCAACAACTTTCCCGAGTTCACCGGGCGGCTGTGTCCGGCGCCGTGCGAAACCGCGTGCGTGGTCGGCATCAATCGAGACCCGGTGACGATCAAGAACGTCGAGGTTGCGATCGCCGATAGGGCCTGGGATGACCGCATGGTCACACCCCAGCCGCCAGAATGGCACACGGGCAAGACCGTCGCCGTCGTGGGCTCTGGCCCGGCTGGCCTCGCCGCCGCCCAGCAGCTGAGCAGGGCCGGCCACACGGTTGCGGTCTACGAGCGGGCCGATGAACCTGGCGGTTTGCTGCGGTACGGGATTCCCGAGTTCAAGATGGAGAAGTGGGTGCTGGAGCGCCGCCTGGCGCAGATGAAGGACGAGGGCACGTACTTCCGCTGCGGGGTCGAGGTCGGCAAGGACATCACCTGGCCCGAGCTGCAGGACCGCTATGACGCGATCGTGATCGCAATTGGTTCGACTATCGGTCGCGATCTGCCGGTACCGGGACGAAATCTCAAGGGCATCCACCAGGCCATGGAGTACCTGCCGCAAGCGAACCGTGTCGCGCGCGGTATCTCGGTGGAGAACCAGATCACCGCCAAGGACAAGCACGCTGTGATCATCGGCGGTGGCGACACCGGCGCCGACTGCCTTGGAACGGCTATCCGGCAGCGGGCTCGGTCCATCGTCCAGCTCGAGATCATGCCGACTCCGCCTGAGGAGCGGCCAACGAACCAGCCCTGGCCGACCTATCCGATGATCTATCGGGTGTCCTCGGCGCACGAGGAGGCCGGCGAGCGGATCTACTCGGTGTCGACGACCGAGTTCCTCGGTGATGAGAGCGACAATGTGGCATCGCTGAAGCTTTCCGAGGTCAAATTTGAAGGCGGCAAGATCACTCCCGTCGGAGGCACGGAGCGGGAGATCCCCGCTGAGCTGGTGCTTCTGGCTATGGGCTTCACCGGGCCGGAGACCGACACGGTCTGCACTCAGCTTGGCGTGGCTCTGGACGAGCGCAGCAATGTCGCCCGCAACCACGACTATGCGACCAACGTGGACGGGGTTTTCGTCTGCGGCGATGCCGGCCGGGGCCAGTCACTTATCGTCTGGGCCATCTCGGAGGGCCGCGCCTGCGCCGCCGGCGTGGACGAGTACCTCTCCGGCTGGACAAAGCTGCCGCGGCCCATTGCACCGACCGCTCGGCAGATGATGGTCTGAGCCGCGTTCAGCCCTTCGGGAGACGGCCGCGGCCAGGCCAAGCGAGTAGCCAGGCGTGTGGACCCGATGCCAGGCTGAGGGGGTGTTCTGCCCAGCGCTAGCGCTCAGAATATGAAGCTCCCGCCCTCGCCGCCGGCGGTTGAGCGTTCTAGTTCTGACCGACTCCTCACCGCGCCGTTCATCAGCCTGACGGCGGCCGATGTCGCCTACTTCACCGCTGCTGGTGTGGCCATCTACACCCTGCCGCTGTACGTGACGGGTCCCATCGGGTCGGACAAGGCAGGGGCAGGACTGGCGTTCGGCGCTTTCGCAGTGTCGGCGCTTATCTTGCGACCGTTCGCCGGGCGATTCTCCGATCAGTACGGGCGCCGGCCGCTGATGCTAGGGGGTGCTGCGCTCTGCGCAGTCGCTCTGTTCCTCACCGCCGCAGTCGACTCCCTGCCACTGGTCGTCGCGTTGCGCCTCGTGCTCGGGGTAGCTGAGGCCGCATTCTTTGTCGCGTCGTTTGCGGCCTTGGCCGACCTGGCTCCGCCGAGCCGACTCGGTGAGGCGCTCAGCTATAACTCCCTGGGGCTCTATCTGGGTCTGGCAGCCGGGCCGCCACTAGGTGAGTTCCTGGTGGAAAAGATCAGTCTCGTCGCGGCCTGGTACGGCGCGGCGAGCTTGTCGCTGCTAGCGGCATTCGTTGCACTCGGGGTCGGGGAGACCCGAGCGGCGGTCGCGGGCGTCGACGAGCCGGCACACTTCATACATTGGAGGGCCATTCCACCCGGCCTGGGTTTCCTGGCGTCAGTGACCGCGATGGGTGGCTTCCTGGCCTTCTCAGCCTTGCATGCTGAGATGGTTGGCCTAGCCCAGACGAGCTTGCCGCTCTCCGTCTATGGGATCGTCGTCGTAGTCGGTCGGATCGCATTCGCGAAGGCTGCCGACCGGGTACCTGCGTTACCACTCGGTGCGGCAGCACTGATCGCGATCAGTGCTGGCTCGATCATCACGGCGACCTGGAGTTCACCGGTCGGAACGATTGTTGGTGCGGGCGTACTTGCCCTTGGGGTCATTTTCAGCACGCCGGCGTTCTTCCGAGCCGCCTTCGCCACTGCACGGCCCTCCGAACGAGGCGCCGCAGCAGGCACTGTGAGCGCCTTCCTTGATCTCGGCCTCGGTCTTGGCCCGATTCTGATGGGCGTCATCGCAGACGGGATGGGGATTGACTGGGCGTTCGGCGCAGCCGCCGGGATCGCAGTTGCTGGGAGCGCCTGGACCCTGATCTTGAGCAGGCAAGCGGCTGCGTGCGTAAGCGTTCCCTGATAACCAAGATGAGATGGCTTGATCGCCCGGGCCAATGCGGGCGATGTGATCTGGTCTATGGCAACCCTGAACCGGATAGCTGAGATTCTGCGGCTGCGGGGCGACTTTGATTCCGCCGAGGTGCGCCGGTCCAAGGCCATCGGGATCTTGGCCCAGCCAGCGGTGGCGTTGCAGCTGTTTTGGGACTTCCGCAACGAACAACATCCCGCCATCCCGCCGCAGCAGCCCGACGAGCCGATCCACAACGAACCGAGCGCGGAACCGGACCGCTGCACAGGACAGGCGGTGCCGCTCATTGAAGATTGCGCACTCAGTGAAGGCCATAACTCTTGTGAAGATCAATTCAGGTTGACGCTTACGAGATTCCACGACGGATCCGCGAAGCCCTGTTTCTGCGGATGCCGGCCAGCTGCTTCCCCTACTCGCCACGGTTGGTCGCCGCGTCGAACTCGACCACACCATCGCGTACGCAGCCTCCGACAAAAATGGGCCGCCACAGACCCGGATCGGCAACCTCGGCCCCCTCGGCAAGTCCGAACACCGGCCGAAAACCCACAGCCGTTGGCAGGTCCGACAACCCCAAGCCGGGGTCTTCTTATGGCGATCACCGAACAGAACCTGCTACCTGGTCACCGACGTCGGCACCCACACGCTCGGCGAGGGCGACTTCGCCGACGCCATCTGGCACACCGCCAAACGACGCGGAACATCTCCAACCACGAGAAGGACCTGATAGCGCCGACCCAGCTGCCTGACCATCGGACTGGATCTAGCGAAATGCCAGGATGGCGGGGTGACTACCTACATCGCTTTCCTGCGGGGGATCAATCTTGGTGCCAGGAACAAGATCGCTATGCCTGCGTTGAGGTCGATGGCTGAGGAGCTTGGCTACTCGGATGTCTCGACCTACATCAACAGCGGGAACTTGATCTTGAATACCTCCAAGAAGGCGGCCGCTGTGGAGCGTGAGCTGGCGCAGGCAATTAAGGACACATTTGGCTTCAACATCGATGTCACCGTCCGTACGCAGGCCGAACTGGAGAAAGTGCTGGCCAACAACCCATATCCCGATGGAAACCCCAGCCAGGTGGCCGTCGCCTTCCTCACCAAGGCGCCCGGGACACAGGCCAAGAAGAATGTGGCTGATGTTGCTGCCGAGTACGAGCCTTTCAGCTTCGCCGACCGCTGCGTGTACGTCAATTACTCGCGGGGACTTGGCAGAAGCAAACTTGCCGAGAAGTTCAGTTCCATCATCGGCGTGAGCTCGACCATACGTACCATCCGCACCGTGGCCAAGCTCGTCGAGATGTCCGCCAAGGCTTGAGCTTTCCTAGCTCCCCACATCGAGTGTCAGAGGCGCGTCGCAAACTGGGTAGGGCTGCTGGACGAACTACAGTTAGGCGAGCTGGCTTCCCCGACAGCACGTCCGGTTTACCGGGCAGCACTGGTCATGAGATCTGGAGTGATGCGGACTATGCCGGGAAGCACGCGAAGTAGGGGCGACTCGTTCGTCCATCTCCACGTGCATTCTGAGTATTCGATGCTCGACGGTGCCGCGCGAATCACCGATCTGTTCCGCGGTTGTCAGGACCTGGGCATGTCGGCGATCGCCATGACCGACCACGGCAACCTGTTCGGCGCGTATGAGTTTTACAAGGCCGCGAAGGCATTCGGCGTCAAGCCGATCATCGGCATGGAGGCCTACGCCACCCCGAAGACTCATCGCACCGAGCGGAAGCGGGTGCGCTGGGGCGACGGCGGCAATGACGACGTCTCGGGCAGCGGCGCTTACACGCACTTGACACTGCTGGCCGAGACCCCCGACGGCATGCGAAACCTCTCCCGAATGGCCTCGCTGGCCTCTCTTGAGGGCTACTTCTACAAGCCGCGGGTTGACCGTGAGCTGCTCGCCACGTACGGCAATGGGGTCATCGGTACCACCGGCTGCCCTGGCGGTGAGGTGCAGACCTACCTGCGCCTCGGCCGTTTCGAGGACGCGCTCGCCAGTGCCGCGGAGTTCCGCGACATCTTCGGCCCCGCCAATTACTACGTCGAGCTGATGGACCATGGGCTTCCCATTGAGCGGCGTGTTAGAGACGACCTGTTGAGGATTGCCCGGCAGCTTCAGCTGCCGTTGGTCGCCACGAACGACTTGCACTACACACATCGATCCGACGCCAGTGCACACGAGGTGCTGCTCTGCGTTCAGTCAGGCTCCACAATGGCCGACGCCAATCGCTTCAAGTTCGAGGGCGACGGTTACTACTTGAAATCACCAGCCGAAATGCGGGCTCTGTTCGCCGACCTTCCGGAGGCATGCGACAACACGCTCGCCATCGCCGAGCGCTGTGACATCTCCTTCAGCGAGGGCAACGGCACCTACATGCCCAGGTTTCCGTGTCCACCGGGGGAGACCGAGGACTCTTGGTTTACAAAAGAGGTCGAAGCAGGCTTGCAGCGCCGTTATCCGGGGGGAGTTCCTGATCAGGTACGCCAACAAGCGGCCTTCGAGACCAATGTGATCATCTCGATGGGGTTCGCCGGCTACTTCCTCGTTGTCGCGGACTTCATCAACTGGGCGAAGGAGCATGGCATTCGGGTGGGTCCAGGTCGCGGCTCGGGCGCGGGATCAATCGCCGCCTATGCCCTGCGGATCACTGATCTAGACCCCCTGCAGCACGGGTTGATCTTCGAGCGCTTTCTCAATCCCGACCGGATATCGATGCCTGACTTCGACATCGATTTCGACGAGCGTCGGCGCGGCGAGGTGATCCGCTACGTCAGCGAGAAGTACGGCGAAGACCGGGTCAGCCAGATCGTCACATACGCGACGATTAAAGCGAAGCAGGCGGTGAAGGATGCCTCGCGGGTGCTCGGCTACCCGTTCGGTCTCGGCGAGAAGATCACCAAGGCGATGCCGCCGCCGGTGCTGGGCAAGGACATGCCGCTAGCGAAGCTGTTCGACCGTGAGGATGCTCGCTTCGGTGAGGGTGGCGAGTTCCGCGCCCTGTACGAGGCGGATTCCGACGTCCAGGCCGTTGTCGACAAGGCCAAAGATCTTGAGGGACTGAAGCGGCAATGGGGCGTGCATGCCGCTGGCGTGATCATGTCCTCAGAACCCCTGATCGACATCATTCCGATCATGCGCCGGGAGCAGGACGGCGCAATCATCACCCAGTTCGACTACCAGACATGCGAGTCGTTGGGCCTGATGAAGATGGATTTCCTCGGCTTACGAAACCTCACCGTGCTCGACGACGCGGTGGCCAATATCAAGCTCAACCGCGGCTTCGATCTAGTGCTGGAAACCCTTTCGCTGGACGATGCGCCGACGTACGCATTGCTGAGTAGGGGCGACACACTCGGGGTCTTCCAGCTGGACGGCGGCCAGATGCGCTCGCTGCTTCGGCTGATGCGCCCGGACAACTTCGAGGACATCTCAGCCGTGCTGGCGCTTTACCGTCCCGGGCCCATGGGCGCAGATAGTCACACGAACTACGCGCTGCGCAAGAACGGGCGGCAGGAGATCAAGGCAATCCATCCCGAGCTGGCCGAGCCGCTGGCCGAGATTCTCAACACCACGCATGGCCTGATCGTCTACCAGGAGCAGGTGATGGCCATCGCCCAGAAGGTCGCCGGGTACTCGCTCGGCCAGGCCGACCTACTGCGCCGGGCGATGGGAAAGAAGAAGAAGGAAATTCTGGACGCCGAATTCGTGCCGTTTTCGGAGGGCATGCGCCGCAACGGATACTCGGAAGCGGCGATCAAGGCGCTCTGGGACATCCTGGTGCCGTTCTCCGATTACGCCTTCAACAAGGCCCACACGGCAGCGTACGGATTGGTGTCGTACTGGACCGCGTACCTGAAGGCCAACTATCCGGCCGAGTTCATGGCCGCGCTATTGACGTCGGTTGCCGACGATAAGGACAAGCTGGCGCTCTATCTCAATGAATGCAGGCGGATGGGCATTGCGGTTCTGCCGCCCGATGTCAACGAATCGGCAGCCAACTTCACTCCGGTCGGTACCGACATCCGCTTCGGTCTCACCGCGGTGCGCAATGTCGGACACCACGTGGTCGACGGCATCGTCGCCGCTCGCGAGGAGCACGGCAAGGCGGTGAATTTCTACGGCTTCCTCGATCAGGTGCCGCTGACCGTCTGCAACAAGCGGGTGATCGAGTCGTTGATCAAGGCGGGTGCCTTCGAGTCGATGGGACATAGCCGGCGGGCACTGATGAGCGTCTACGAGACTGCGGTCGACGGCGTGCTCGATCTCAAACGCAACGAGGCCAACGGTCAGGATGACCTCTTTGGTGATCTTGGCGAGTCCGACCCCGTGCTGATGGGCAGTGTGCCCGACCTGCCCGACTGGGATAAGCGCACCAAGCTTGCCTTCGAGCGCGAAATGCTCGGTTTGTACGTGAGCGATCACCCGCTGCAGGGGCTGGAGCACGTGCTTGCGGCCGAGCGCGACGCCGGCATCGGCGAGTTGCTCGCCGATGAGGAGCCGCGGGAAGGCATGGTCACGATTGTCGGTATGATCACCAACGTCACCCGCAAGACCACCAAACGCGGTGACATCTGGGCGGTGATCACGGTCGAAGACCTCGAGGCGTCGATCGAGGTGCTGTTGTTCCCCAGGGCGTACGAGGCCGTCGCCGGCGTTCTCGCTACCGACACTGTCGTCAAAGTCAAGGGTCGACTGAAACGCGACGACGACTCGGTTACGTTGAACGCAAGCGAGTTGAGCCTGCCGGATGTCAGTTCGAGCACCACCGGCCCGGTGATCATTTCGCTGTCGCACGCCCGGTGTACACCGGCCGTGCTGGATCAACTGCGGGAGGTGCTCGCTCAGCATCCCGGGATGACCGAGGTGCATTTAAGGCTCATCAAGCCGGATCGGACGCTGGTTGCCCGGCTGCCGAACCATCGTGTCCTGGCGTCGCAGCCATTGATGGCGGATCTGAAGGCGCTGCTCGGACCGTCATGTCTAGCTTCGTGACCGAACCGACCTCGTCCGTCTCGCCCCGTACGATGTCCGGCTCCCGGTTGGCGGTACGGATTGCTTGCTTTGTGGCGCTAGCGCTTGGGCTTGGCGCAGCCTCCGGAGTGGTGTGGTGGGTCGCGGTCGACCTTCCCAGCTACATGGTGAGCTCCGAAGGCGGGGCATCGATGAGGGAGCGGGGGCTCGCAGAGTTCATCGCCAGCGATGCATGGTTCGGTGCGATCGGGCTCGTGGTCGGCCTCGCCCTGGGAGTCATCGGGTGGCGGTCTTTGCGGCAGCTCGGTTGGCCGCTGGTTCCGCTCGTCCTGATCAGCGCAATCGCCGCAGAGCTGGTCTGCTGGTTGGTCGGTTACCGGCTGGGACCCGGCGACTTAGCAGCCCGGCTTGCGGCTGCTCATCCCGGGGATCTGGTGCCGATCGAGCTCACCCTACGGGCCAAGGCGTCGTTGCTGACCTGGCCGTTTTTCGCGGTAATTCCGATACTGCTGGGCTCCTCCCTGGGACGTGATGAGGAGGACCCCCGACCGCTCTTCCGCAGCCGGATGAGCGGAGCCGACCGAACTGCCGATTAAGTCAGGAGGCGGAGCAGCGCCGTAACGGTAATGGCGGTGAAGAAGACCATCAGCAAGCCACGGCGCAGCAGGAGCGCCAGAACAGCCGCGCCGACGCCGGCCAGCGTCGGCCAGTCGACGGCGTAGCGCCCGCCACCGTCGACGAGCTGCACGGCGACCAATCCGGCCAGCATCGCCAATGGCAGAAACTCAGCAACTCGTTGCACCTTCGGGTGTTCCAGCACCGATGTGGGCAAGGAGACGCCGGCAAGCTTCAGCAGATAGCAGCCGAGCGATGCGATGATTACGGCGACCCAGAGCCCGATCATGAGTCGGCCCTACCAGAAGGACCAACACGCAGATCGGGCCGCAGGCCGGCAACGGCGGCAACGGCTGAAGCGCCGATCATGGGCAACCCCGCGGGAACGAGCGGGACAAGTGTGACGGCGACTGCCGCACCGAGCACCGCTACCCAGATAGACACACGACTGTGCAGGCGCGGCCAGAGCAGCGCCAGGAAGACCGCAGGCGCTGCCGCATCGAGGCCGAAGGCAGCCGGATCGATGACGCTGCCGAGAGCAGCTCCGAGGAGGCTGCCGCTCTGCCACAAGGCGAACAAGATCGACCCGGTAGCCCAGAACGCATACCTTCTGGCACGCACGGCGGATTGCCCGATAGCCATCGCGGTGGTCTCGTCGACGACGAGCTGTGCAGTCACGAATCGCATCAACCCACGTGGCCGCAAGATCTCCGATACCGGCACCCCGTAGACGGTGTTGCGAACTCCCAACAGCAGCGCTGGCCCGACCGCAGCCAGCGGCGAGGCAGCCGCCGACACGACGCCGACAAAGGCGAACTGCGAAGCGCCGGAGAACATCACCAGGCTGAGCACCATGGTCTGCGCGATTGACAGACCGGATGCAGTTGAGACCGCGCCGAAGGCCGCCCCGAATGCCCCCGCGTAGATCCCGATGCCGACTGCCGCACGCAGAACCGCACCACGCTCCGGCAGGTGCCCCGATCTCGAGATCACGACGCCGCCTTGGCGGTTCGTATGTCGATCATCGGGTCGAGGTTACTCACGATGGCTACCGGACGAGCGCGACCAACTGCACCAGCAGTGGTGCGACGAGCAGCGCCGGCAGCAGGTCGGCGACCGGGATCATCTTGAGCTGCAGCAGTCGCAGCCCAACGCCAACCAACAGTAGGCCACCCGTTGCCGTGATCGCCGCCAGATGTGCCGCCGGCACGAAGTCGCCGATCAGGAACCCGATCAAGGTGAGTGTCCCTTGGACCACCGCAACCGTGAGGGCTGACGCCATTACGCCAATGCCGAACGAGGCTGCGAACGCGATTGCCGCGAATCCGTCGAGCACGGCCTTCAAGATCAACTGGTTCGAGCCCAACCCCAAGCCGTCGGACAACGACCCCAAGATCGTCAGCGGCCCGACACAGAACACCAGGGAGGCTGTCACAAAGCCCTCGATGAATCGCACCCGGTCAGTTAGCTCCCCTTCGGCGCTGGTTGCGCCGCCTCCGCTTAGCCGGAACCGCAGCCAGCCGCCGAGGCCCTCCAGCCGAGCCTCGATGTTGATCAAGGATCCGATGATGCCGCCGATCACTACCGAGCCCAGCACGATCAGCACCGGCCCGCTGGAGCCGACCACCGCCGACAGCCGAGATGAGCTGACCTGGAATGCCGCCAGCGCACCGATGAGCAGGGTCACCAGCCCAAGAGCGTCGGTGACAGTGCTTCGAGTTCTGCCTGGTAGTCGGTGGCCGAGCAACATGCCGATCGCGGAGCCGATGATCACGCTAACCACGTTGACCATCGTGCCGAAGCCTTGAAACATCGACATTCCTCCCCGCCAAGCGTCGGGCGACCATATCAACCTCCCGGCAGCGCACTGTTGAGATATTTTGGAAATGGCCGCGCCAGCCTTCGTAGAATTCCGGCGTGCTTGCCGTGATCGACTTGCGAGGCCGGTTGGCGGCCGGAGAGCGACTGGACTATGCCGCCCTCGTGCCGCGGGCTGACTTTGATGTCGCGGCAGCAATGGAATCCGTGCGGCCGATCTGTGAGGATGTCGCCGCGCGGGGAATCCCGGCGCTGGCGCATTGGTCCGAGCGGTTTGACCAGGTGGTGCCGGAGCGATTCCGCGTCGACCCGGGCGATCTGCGGGCGGCAGCCGAGCGGCTGGATCCGGACCTGAGGATTGCCTTCGGCGTGGCCATCGGCAGGCGCCAAGTCGTCAGCGAAGCCGAGCGCGGCAGCAGTTCGGTCCTCGTCGAGCCGGCTCCGGGAGCCAGCGTCGTGCAGCGGATGATCCCGGTGGACCGGGTCGGGCTCTACGTGCCCGGCGGGCTGGCCCCGCTGGCGTCTAGTGTGATCATGAACGTCGTACCGGCCGAGGTCGCCGGGGTGCGATCTATCGCCGTCGCCTCACCGCCGCAGCGTGAGTTCGGCGGCTTGCCGCATCCGAACATCCTCGCCTTGTGCGAACTACTCGGCGTTTCCGAGGTGTACGCCGTCGGGGGTGCGCAGGCCATTGCCATGTTCGCGTACGGCGTTCCCGACTTGTGCAAACCAGTCGACCTGATCTCGGGTCCCGGTAACACTTACGTGGTCGCAGCCAAAAGGCTGGTCAGAGGCAGGGTCAGCATTGACTCTGAAGCGGGACCGACCGAGATCGCGATACTCGCTGATGACACGGCGGACCCGATTCATGTTGCTGCGGACCTGATCTCCCAGGCTGAGCATGGCCCCCTTTCGGCGTCGGTGCTGGTTACGGACTCGGTCCGGCTTGCCGACGCGGTAACCGCCGAACTGCCTGAGCTCATCGCCGAGACCAAGCACAGCGAGCGGATCAACGCCGCACTCACCGGCCCGCAGTCGGGCGTAGTGCTCGTCGATGATCTTGATCAGGGCATCGACGTGGTGAACGCCTATGCCGCGGAGCACTTGGAGATCCAGACCGGCGATGCCGAGCTCGTGGCGGGCCGGATTCGCAACGCGGGAGCGATCTTCGTTGGTCCGTGGTCTCCGGTCTCACTGGGCGATTACTGCGCTGGCAGCACTCATGTGCTACCGACTGCCGGGTGTGCCTGTCATTCGTCGGGGCTGAACGTCAAGACCTTCCTCAAGTCCGTCCATGTGATCAACTATTCGGATTCGGCGCTCGCCGACGTCGCCCGCCACGTCGAGGCGTTTGCCGAGGCGGAGGACCTGCCTGCCCATGGCGCTGCCGTGCGGCGCCGGTTCGCGGAGAGAGATTGATCATGGCATCTGCGACGGCCAGCCCCGCGCTGGCCGACCTGCCACTGCGATCAGAGCTTGTCGGTCAGGTTCCGTACGGGGCGCCGCAGCTTGATGTGCCGGTCTGTCTCAATGTCAACGAGAACCCATACCCGCCGAGCGAACAGGTGATCATCGAGATTGCTGCGGCGGTCGCCGAAGCGGCGCGATCGATGAACCGCTATCCCGAACGGGACGCGCTTCTCTTGCGCGCCGACCTTGCCCGATACCTAGGTCATGGTCTGATCGCCGATCAAATCTGGGCCGCAAACGGCAGCAACGAGGTCATGCTGCACGTACTGATGGCGTTCGCCGGGCCCGGACGGATGGTGCTGAGCTTCGCGCCGACGTACTCGATGTATCCGGAGTATGCCCGGGACACCCACAGCGGTTGGATCACGTTTCCCCGCGAGGACGACTTTCGGATCAGCCCAGCGGCTGCGGTGGCTGCGGTTCGCGATATCAGGCCCGACGTGGTGTTGATCAGCAGCCCCAACAACCCGACCGGGACGGCCGTTGAACTCAGCGTCCTGGCACAGATCTGTGAGACCGCAACCGGAGTCGTCGTCGTCGATGAGGCGTACTACGAATTCGCCCGAGTTGGCAGACCTAGCGCACTGGAGCTGCTGCCCCGATATCCACGGCTTGCGGTGACCCGAACCATGTCCAAAGCGTTCGCATTCGCCGCCGGCAGGCTTGGCTATCTTGCCGCGGCACCGGCCTTTGTCGAGGCGTTGCGGATAGTCCGGCTGCCGTACCACCTGTCCGCCGTTACGCAGGCCGCCGCCCGAGTTGCGCTCGCCAACGCCGACGAAATGCTGGCAAGGGTTGATCAGCTCCGGTCGGCTCGCGACGATGTCGCCGGTTGGCTGACCGATGCCGGTCTGGAGGTTGCCGAGTCGGATGCCAACTTCGTACTGTTCGGCCGGTTCACCGATCGGCAGGCCGTCTGGCGGGCGCTGCTCGACCGAGGGGTACTGATCCGGGAGACTGGGCCGGACGGCTGGCTGCGCGTCTCGGCGGGCACCCCGGCGGAGATGGCGGCATTTGAGGTTGCACTGCGCGATGTGCTCGGAAAGCCGTTCGCCGTACGAATGAGGGATGAACCATGAATGATCAACGCCCCCCACGGACCGCGATGAAGGAACGAGAGACCTCGGAGTCCAAGGTCCGTATTGAGCTGAACCTCGACGGATTCGGCCGGTCGTCGATTTCCACGGGCGTGGGTTTCTACGATCACATGCTGACCGCGCTGGCCAGGCATTCGCTGATCGATCTCGACGTGGAGAGCACCGGAGATATCCAGATCGACGGCCACCACACCGTCGAGGACACTGCCATCGTTTTGGGCCAGGCCCTGTTCGCGGCCCTCGGCGACAAGCGAGGCATCCGGCGCTTCGGTGACGCGGTGGTGCCCCTCGACGAAGCGGTCGCTTCAGCAGTTGTCGATGTATCCGGCCGGCCGTACTGCGTCCACTCAGGTGAGCCGGCTGGGCAAGAGTTCGCGCAGATTGGAGGCGGTGGCGGAGGAATCCCGTATGCCGGCTCGCTGACCCGGCACGTGTTCGAAACACTGGCCTTTCACGCTCAGCTGTGCCTGCACGTGACGCTGATCGCCGGTCGGGATCCGCATCACATCGTCGAGTGCCAGTTCAAGGCACTGGCCCGGGCGTTGCGCGCCGCGATCGAGTTCGACCCCCGCGTCGAGGGGGTGCCCAGCACCAAGGGAACCTTGTGACCTCCGTCGTGATCTTGGACTACGGTTCTGGAAATCTGCGCTCCGCCCAACGGGCCGTGGCGCGAACCGGGGCCGAGGTTAGCGTGACGTCCGACGCGGAGGCGGCGCGAGCCGCAAGTGGGCTGGTCGTGCCAGGGGTCGGTGCCTTCGCCGCCTGCATGACCGGGCTGGCGGCACTGCGTGGGCCGGAGATCATCGCCCAGCGGCTAGCTGCCGGCCGGCCGACACTGGCCATCTGCGTCGGCCACCAGGTGCTCTTCTCGTTGGGCATTGAGCACGGCGTGACCGCCATGGGCTGCGGCATCTGGCCGGGTCAAGTCGAGCAGCTGCAAGCCGAGCGGCTCCCACACATGGGCTGGAATACCGTCGAGGCCGCAAGCGCCAGCCAGCTGTTTACCGGTGTCGAGCAGGAGCGCTTCTATTTCGTCCACAGCTATGCCGTGCGGGATTTCGCCGAGACGGACGGCCGCAAGATCACCTGGGCCGACCATGGCGGGGATCGGTTCGTCGCCGCCGTCGAAGATGGACCGCTGTGGTCCACCCAGTTCCATCCCGAGAAATCAGGGGATGCGGGTGCCCGACTCATTGCCAACTGGGTGGCAACGCTGTGAACTGAGCTCGGGTATACCGACATGTCTCAGCTGATCGACGAGCCGATCTTCCACGTGGCCGAGCGACTGCGATGGGAGGAGGCCGAACTCACTGGTCGTTACCGCTGGTCCAGCCGCGATCAAACGTTTGATGAGCGGGGCTTCGTCCACTGCTCCTTCGCCCATCAGCTTCCAGCCGTGCTCGACGGATACAGCGACGTCGCATGGTCGGATCTGGTGATTTTGGAACTTGA
>JBKPML010000057.1:0-6206 GCA_046732135.1 Actinomycetota bacterium | reverse complement strand
GAGCCGGTCAGGCAGGCCGTTGGCGCTCCAGAGGCTTGCCAAGGTTGAGGACGTCGTGGTGCCCGGCGTAGTAGCTAAAGGACTCGATCGGCGTGTAACCGGCGGACCGGTAGAGGACGACAGCGGCTGCTTGGGGATAGGCGGTTTCCAAGATCATCCAGTCGGCACCTGCCGCCGCAGCGTCGTGTTCTAAAGCCCCGAGCAAACGCCGCCCCAGCCCGCGCCTTCGCACAGACTGCCTTACGAACATGCGCTTGATCTCCGCCGGTCGGCGGGCCGATGCGGGTGCTCCGGCATCGCTGAATCGCCATCCACCGGTTGCAACGGGTTCATTCTGCAGGTAGCCGACCAGGAAGGCCCCCCGAGGCCTCTCAAATTCCTCCGGCGTGAACGGCGTCTCATCGGGGCCGCCGTACAGGGCCTTGTAGAAATCCTGCGCTTCGGCAAGCAGCATCACTGCATCGGGATGGTTGTACGGCACATGCCGCACGTCGAACTGGATTCCCGTCGACTCAGCTTGGCTCACGCGTTGCCGCACCACCCTCCCCGTCCGGTGCTGCGGCGGCGGCGAACACGAGGAGGATGAATCCCGCCAGTACGCCGGTCACACCGGACATGGACTCGCTGAAGTTCAGCACGATCGCGCCCCCAACGACGCCAGTCGCCAGTAGCACGGCTCCCAGCCTCTCGAAGAGTGGGATGCCAAAGGCCGACGAGAAGGGAATGAAGTGCACGCCCATGAGCACGACCAGCCAGGGAATAATCAGAGCAGGCACTGGCAGCACTTGCGAATACAGCCATATCCCAGCCGGGATGGCGAGTATCAGAAGCCCTAGGCAGATGAAGTAATTGCGCAGGGCGTTTCTTGGTCGGCGGTAACGTTCGCGCGGCGGTTTCCGTTGGCGCAGCACGGCGTACCAGAGGACGACGAAGAAGACGAGGACGCCGACGACACGCACCGGCCAGATCAACGCCGGGGGCAACCAGCTGGCGGTGAGCTGGATGAACAGCTCACCGATCACGGCGGCGACCAGGGACGCGAGCCATTGAGGCACCCGCTCAGTCCATCACGGTGACTCCGGAACGCTCGACAGATCTGGGCTGGTCGGTGAGTTGAGTAGGCTGAAGGCCCGGATTGGCAAAGTTAGGACGGCTGTGTTCGACACCCTGCAAGACCGCCTCGCGGCAACGTTCAAGAGCCTGCGCGGCAAGGGGCGGCTCTCCGAGGCCGACATCGATGCGACCGCGCGTGAAATCCGAGTCGCGTTGCTCGAGGCCGACGTCAATCTGTCGGTGGTCAAGGATTTCGTGGCGGCGATCAAAGAGCGGGCGCGCGGCGTCGAGCTGTCCGGGGCGCTGAATCCGGCTCAGCAGGTCATCAAGATCGTCAACGAGGAGCTCATCAACATTCTCGGGGGCGAAACTCGACTGCTGCGCTTCGCGAAGCGCCCACCAACCGTTCTCATGCTCGCCGGCCTTCAGGGTTCGGGCAAGACGACCCTGGCGGCCAAGCTGGCGCTGTGGCTGCGGCAGCAGGGCTATTCGCCGCTGCTGGTCGCGGCCGATCTCCAGCGGCCCAACGCTGTCAATCAGCTGCAGGTGATCGCCGAACGGGGCGGCATTCATGTCTTTGCGCCCGAGCCTGGCAATACGACCGCTGAAAGCGACCAGCCCGGTCCTTTCCGAGGTGATCCGGTCGCCGTCGCTCGAGCCTCAATCGAGCATGCCGAGCGCCGACTCTACGACGTGGTGATCATCGACACGGCAGGTCGGCTGGGCATCGACTTGGAAATGATGCAGCAGGCCGCCGACATCCGTGACGCCGTGCACCCGGACGAGGTGCTGTTCGTGGTCGACGCAATGATCGGCCAGGATGCGGTGAACACCGCCAACGCCTTCGCCGATGGTGTCGGGTTCGACGGTGTGGTCTTGACCAAGCTTGACGGCGATGCTCGCGGTGGCGCTGCACTGTCGATAGCACGGGTGACCGGCAGGCCCATCCTTTTTGCCTCGAACGGCGAGGCGCTGAAGGACTTCGACGTATTCCACCCCGACCGGATGGCCAGCCGGATCCTTGGCATGGGCGACATGCTCACCTTGATTGAGAAGGCGGAGCAAACCTTTGATGCCGAGCAATCGGCCAAGGCAGCCGCAAAGTTGGCCGGTCAGGGTGGGGAATTCGGGCTTTCGGACTTTCTGCAGCAGATGCAGATGGTCCGCAAAATGGGTCCGCTGTCCAAGATCTTCGGCATGTTGCCCGGCATGGGTGAGATCAAGGATCAGATCAACAACATCGACGAGCGTGATGTCGATCGAATCGAAGCGATCATCCAATCCATGACTCCAACCGAGAGGGATGATCCGAAGATCATCGATGGCTCACGTCGGGCCCGGATCGCCCGAGGTTCCGGCGTTGAGGTCTCCGAGGTCAACACTTTGGTCAACCGCTTCTTCGAGGCCCGGAAAATGATGAGTTCGCTGGCCACCGGCAAGGTGCCCGGGATGCCGGGAATGCCTGGTCCCCGCAAGCAGCCGGCGCGGCAATCCTCGAAGAAGAAGGGCGGGCGCGGCGTTTCGGGCAATCCGGCGAAGCGCAATCAGAAGCCAGCGGAAACTGCTGCTGCTTTCGGTGGCGGCGATGCTGCTGCCGCGTTTGGCGCAGAGGAGCTTGACGAGAAGGCCTTGCAGCAGGCGATGGCGGACTTCCAGCTGCCGCCAGAACTGCGCAGCAGGCTCGGCAAGTAGGAGATGACCAGTCGGCTTCATCTAAGTGGGGTGGTCCTGCCGCTAGGCGACCGACGCGACATCTGGGTCGTCGACGGCCGGATCCGTACCGAATCGGTCAGCGATGCGCAAACGCTGGCCACCGACGTGTGGGTGATGCCAGGCCTGGTCGACGCGCACTGCCACGTTGGACTGGAGAGCAACGGAGCCGTTCCCGACGACGTCGCCGAATCCCATGCGATCACCGACCGTGCGGCCGGAGCGTTACTGCTACGTGATGCCGGCAGCCCGGCCGACACCCGCTGGATGGACGATCGCCCCGATCTGCCCAAGATCATCCGCGCTGGTCGGCACATCGCGCGGCCGAAGCGCTACCTCCGCAACTACGGCGAGGAAGTTGAGCCGACAGAGCTCGTCGGAACCGTCGAGCGGCAGGCGGCCCGTGGTGACGGCTGGATCAAGCTGGTCGGCGATTGGATCGATCGCGATCTCGGTGATCTTGCTCCGTTGTGGCCGCCCGACGTGGCGCGAGCCGCCATCGACCGGGCGCACGAGCTGGGATGCCGAGTGACCGCCCATGTCTTCGGTGAGCAGGCGGTCGCTGAACTCGTAGCTGCCGGAATCGACGGCATCGAGCACGGGACCGGCATCGATGACAGCCTCATCTCGATCATGACCGAGCGCCAGGTTGCCCTGGTGCCAACGATGGTGCAGCTAGAGAATTTCGAGTCCTACGCCAAGGCCGGCGAGGAGAAATTCCCCGCCTATGCCAAGCACATTCGCGCCCTTTACGCGAGTCGGCTGGAGCGATTCGCCGCAGCTCGGGAAGCCGGTGTGCCCATCTATGCCGGGACCGATGCCGGTGGGGTCCTGCCACACGGGTTGGTTGGCAAGGAGATCGCCGCTCTAGCGCAGTTCAGTTGCGCCGAATACGCGCTGGGCGCAGGGTCGTGGCGTGCCCGTCGCTGGCTTGGCCACCCCGACGTTCTGGACGAAGGCGTACCCGCGGATCTGGTGGTCTTCGACGCGGATCCTCGGATTGATCTCGGCGTCCTCAGCTCACCCCGGCACGTGATCTTGCGGGGGAGGGTGGTGCGCTAATCCCTCCGGAAATGGCCACGTCAGGCGTTGGTTGCTGAGCCGAGGTGCAGAGCGAAGAAGGCCTCGATCCGACGCCAGGCATCGGACGCCGCGATGGGATCTGGGCCCGCATGGGTGAACCGCTGCAACCGTCGAGCAACCGGTCGGAACCAGCCCGGCCCGTTTATTTCGTCGTTCAGGAAGGTGTGCCCAGCAGTCGGATACACCTTGAGGTCGTGCGGCACCGAATGTGCGTCCAGCGCAGCCTTCAGTGCGGGCACGTCGTCGGCCAGCCAGTCCCTGCCGCCATAGCTTGCGACTATCGGGCAAGCCCGCGATGCGATGTCGTCGACGTCGTCCGGGATCTGTCCGTAGTTGACCGCACTGGCGTGGTACCCGTCTGCCGAGAGCAGCAGGGCGAACCCGCCTCCAAGGCAGAACCCGATTACTCCGACCTTTCCGGTGCATCCAGGGTCGGCTAGCAGCTGCTGGCGGGAGGACTCGATGACCTCGAAGGGCTTGCCCACCCGTGCGCGGAAGGCACGGAATGTGGTTACAACGCATCGAAGCCAGAGTCCCTCGCCAATCAGGTCGGGGGCGTACACGACATAACCCGCTGACGCCAGGCGCTGTGCATGCCGCCGCAGCACGTCGTCGATGCCGAAGGCCTCATGCACCATCAACACGCCGGGCCAGGGGCCATGTTCGATCGGCCGGACCACGGCGACCGTACGATCGTCGAGCCGTATGTCTTCTGCGTGTGTTTCCATGGCGGCAGGCTATGGCCCCAGCGGTCATCCGGTGGCTTACGGCTGAACTGCTCTGCCACCAGCCTGCGCTGGAAGCATCCAGTGTCGGAGATAAACGCTGGGTCAGTTCGCATCCACCCGCCGGATTTGGCAGAATGCATGGGCGGCTGTGTCGTGTGGCGCCCTCTAACCCGTACGGCACCGGTCGCACAGAGATCATCGCGTGCGTGTTCCCCACCGCGTCAGATGGGATCACCGCTTCCGGCCGGAGTAACGCCTGGCCTTTGATCCGCACAGGAGAAACTACACACGTGGCAGTCAAGATTCGTCTAAAGCGACTCGGCAAGATCCGATCGCCGCATTACCGCATTGTGGTCGCCGACTCCCGTACCAAGCGAGACGGTCGAGCGATCGAGGAGATCGGCAAGTACCACCCGAAGAACGATCCGTCCGTGATCGAGGTCAATTCGGAGCGCGCTCAGTATTGGCTGTCCGTCGGAGCCGAGCCCACCGAGGCCGTTGTGGCGCTGCTGAAGCGCACCGGCGACTGGCAGAAGTTCTCCGGCGACACCTCCCCGTCAGGCGTCGAGCCGCAGAAAGAAAAGAAGAACAAGACTGAGGCGTTCAACGCGGCGCTTGCCGAGGCGAGCAATGAGCCCAGCTCGGCGGCCGTGACGCCGACCAAGAAGGCTGCGCCGAAGAAGGAAGCCGCTCCGGGTACCACCGTCGAGGGAACCAGCGCCGAGGCCCAGGAAGCGGCGGACGCCGGCGTCGCTGCGGCCGAAACCACAGAAGCCTGACATGCTCGCGGACGCCTTGGAACACTTAGTACGAGGCATAGTCGCGCACCCAGACGACGTCACGGTACGGGACAAGGAACTGCGCCGCGGCCGGATTCTGGAGGTGCGGGTCAATCCGCAGGACATTGGGAAGGTGATCGGCCGATCGGGGCGCACGGCCACAGCTCTGCGTACCGTGATCACCGCTCTCTCCGGCAAAGAACAGATCCGTATTGATTTCGTCGACGTAGACCGCCCCTCTCGCGGCGGCGGGGATGGGCGTAGCGGCCAGCACGGCCGTCATCGCTGAACTTCTGCCTCTGCGGGTCGGAGCCATCTTGAGATCGCGAACGTTCGCGGTGGGAGCCTGTTCGGTGGTCGCGAGCCATCCTGAGTTGGCGAAGGGCCGGATCACAGGCCGCCAGCCATCTTGGGATGGCAAACGTCCGACCAACCTGCAGGACGGAAGAGATGTCTGACACCGTCGAAGTGGTTGTGGGTGTCATCGGCCGTGCTCACGGCCTACGGGGTGAGGTCGCCGTCGAACTCCGGACCGACGAACCCGACCGGCGCTTCGCCTCTGGCCAGCGGCTTCGTGGTGAGGGCTCGAGCCGCGTTTTCACTGTGGTCGCATCTCGGGATCACGCCGGTCGCATGTTGGTGACGTTCGAGGAGCTGCCCGACCGAAGCGCCGCGGAGGCCGCCCGTGGCACCCGGTTGGTCGCCGATGTCGCGTCGGACGAGCATCCAGCCGTCCCTGGGGAGTTCTATGACCGCCAGCTCATCGGCCTGACCGCCCGTACGAGCCTGGCAGCCGAGGTAGGTCGGGTGGTGTCGGTGCTGCACTTGCCACAGCAGGATCTGTTGGAGATCG
>JBKPML010000056.1:0-21711 GCA_046732135.1 Actinomycetota bacterium | reverse complement strand
TCCAGACGCCAGCGGATGAGACGCGGGCTGCTGTGGCGGCAGCGCTGGACGCTGGCTATCGCCACATCGACACCGCCGCCTCGTACGGCAACGAGCGGCAGGTCGGGGAAGCCGTCGCCAGCTCGAGGCTGGACCCATCGGAGGTGTTCCTGGAGACCAAGATCTGGATCAGCGACTACGGGTACGACAAGACCTTGCACGGCTTCGAAAAGAGCGCCCGCAAGCTCGGCGTCGACCAGATCGACCTATTGATCCTGCACCAGCCGTTGCCCACGCCCTTCGAGGCGACCCTGGAGGCGTACCGCGCCTTGGAGACGCTGCTCGGCGACGGCAAGGTACGAGCCATCGGTGTCATCAACTTCATGGTCGACCACCTCACCGCCCTGCTCGACAGCGCCAGCGAGGTGCCGGCCGTGAAACCAGATCGAGGTCCACCCCTACTTCACCCAGCCCGAAGTGCAGGGCTTAAACGCCGCTCACGGCATCCTCACTCAGGCCTGGTCCCCTATCGGCGGCATCACCTTCTACCCGACGACGGGCAGCACACCAGCACCCTGGCCGATCCTGTCATCGGCGAGATCGCGGAGGCGCACGAAAAGACTCCCGCACAGGTGATGCTGCGTTGGCATCTGCAGCAGGGTCGCTCGGTGATCCCAAAGTCGACCAATCCGGCTCGAATCGCGCAGAACATCGACGTCTTCGACTTCGACCTCAGCACCGCCGAGCTCGCCGCGATCGACGCCCTCCACACCGGACGTCGCGGTGGGCCCGAGTCCGAGGCCATTACCCTAGAGAACTTCGGACGCCTCATCCCCGAAGACTGAACCAGCCGGCAGCACCGATGCCGGATCCGCCACCCCATTGGCATCCGCCAGCGGCGCACTTAAACACGTATCACGGCTGCTTTATGGGTGTTCTACTTGTGGTGACGGCTGCCGAGCCGCCGGTGTCGCAGGTCTGCTGCAATTGACCTCGCCGCTCGTGTGAGGTTGGCAGTGGAGCAAGGTGAGGGCCGATGGTTGAATCCGCCGGTGGTTCAACGGGTGGGATTTTCTGCAGCTGTCGGCGGGAGGAGACCGCCTATCCTGCGCGGATGAGCTGCCTCCGAGCCTGGCAGGGCTGGTGCACCGGGTAATCGGACTGGCAAGATTTGAACTCGCCGCTACGCCCTCGCCTCCGTCGTGTTCGTACCCACCGCACTCTTTGTCCGAAGGGCCGCTATCAAAAGCCAAACCGTCCAAATCACGATAAGGGCGATGCCCAGAAGGGTTGGGATTCGGTTCGCCGAGGAGAAACCGCTGCTGCCGATGATCCAACCCTGAACGATGTAGCAGAGACCAGAGAGGGCCATGACATAGCCGATTGGACGCGGAATCCCTCCACGAAGGGCGATGGCGGCGCCAAACAGGATCAACGCGAGCCCAAAAATGAAGCTGTGATAGCTCCGTACGGCCCATTCCAGCCAACGGACCGCTTCAGCGGCATCGAAGCGCGCCGCCTTGTCACCGCTAGCGGCGGAAGCCCACGCGTTCACGGCCGCCTTCAAGGCCACACCGTCTACCGCCTGGAGCACTGCATATACGCCAATCGCAACGCCAGCGGACAGAAGGCCAAGCCGGTTCAGCCATAGTTCATTACCGCTGCGCGCGTCGAGGCCGAAGAACAGTGCGACCAGCCCAGCGGTGATGATTGCCATCCCGATGAACTGACCAAGATGCACCACAGTCCACGACCCGCTCGCGGCGTAGACCGAGAAGACGGCTTGGTGGTCGTTCGGGTCTGGACCCTCTGCGTGAAGAAAGCCGGCAATAGCCGTAACCACGACGCCAATGAGCAGCAGTACAGCAGCCAGCCGCAAAGAACCCCGCTCATTCGGCCCGGCAACCGGTTGATTGACCATCACGACTCCACTAAATCCGTAACGGCGTGTCGCCCACCTAGAGCGGACTGTCACCAACGATCCAGTTACAACGCGGCAATGATTCTCGGCGCCGCAAAGCCTGTCAAGGAAGTCGAACGGTGTGGCGGCCCGACGGAGGTTGGTTAGGGCTGTGCGACAGCCTGCTGCGCCTCCCCGACGTTGCCGGCCGGGTCACGCTGCGGCCGGTGGCCAGGCTCCTTTGAGCTCGGCCCACGCTTGACCGAGTTCTCGTCCTTGAACGGAACCGCCGAGATCCATCCGAGCAGCCGAGATCCGAACCGAAGGGGTCGGCCCTCGGGTGGAGCGACAGCGGGTCAACGGAGAAAGGTGAACCATCGCTGTCTCGCCTGGAGGGGCTGTTCGACGCCGTGGTAGCGGACCGTGCCGACCGCCGGTCGACTTCCTCGCTCGTCGCTGACGTAGTTGAGCTCGGTAAACCCGGCGTCACGGAAGCTAGCGCGGATGTCGTCATTGCAGTCCATGAGCTCACCGCCCCGCCCGCGGGTCCAGATCAGCCAGGCGTCAGGCGCGCACAGCTGTGGGCTTGCGGCGATGGTGCGGTGAAGGTCGGCATGACTGATGTTGCCGAATACACCGACAAGCAGCACCAATTCGGCCGGCACCAAGTCGAGATAGGCGTCGCTCATGCCGGCGTCGAGCGTTTGCACCCGCACTCGGGTGGACAGCCCGGCGGTCTTGGCGGCAGTGCGGGCGCGGTCGGCGATGCCGGGATGGATCTCGAGCAGTGTCGCCGATACATCCAAGCGTTCAGGACGCGCGGCGAGCACGCCGATCACATCCCGGCCGTCTCCAGCGCACACGCTGACGATGCCAACTGGGCCGGGCAGTGTGTCCAATGCTGCGGCGATTGCCGAACGCACCACATCGAGCCGCCACGAGAGCCCTGAATCCGGATCGTCATAGTCTCGAAGCCAGGCCTCGTAGTCCCGCAGTTCGCCGGCCACCACCCCACACGCTACCGGACCCGGCTTCCGGGTAGCGCATGCACCGCTACCATCGTGGAGCCCGAAGGCACGGGATTGCTTACGGTTATGGCCGTCCCCGTCCCATAGCACGCTCCACGGCATGCCCTGGGAGCCCTGAAGAGCGGTCATCTCAGAAGCTGCGCCCGCATCGCCAGCGCCTCGTCTACTCCGATTGAGCGGCTTGATGTTGTTGGCCGCAGGTGTGTTGATGGCCGTGGCGACGCCGCTCCACCCGAGCCGTGAGACCGCCACCACGATCATTGCCAGTGAGGTGAGGCTGGTGGCCTCGCACGTCCTTTCCACGCTGTCCTAGGTCTCAATGGGCTGGCCACCATCGCATTCGTCGTCGGCTATGCCCTCTTCGGTATTGCGATGAGCCGGACAACGACGCTACCTCGCATGTGCGGCATCCTCGTTGCGGTGGGTGCTCCGGCCTACTTGCTGGGCGCCGGCATCGCACAGCTCGTCTCGCCTACCGTCTGAGTGGTCGCCGTCCTTGGCACCGCGAGTCTAGGCGCCGGGCTGGCCTGTTCTGGTTATCGGCTGTTGCACCCTCTGACCGCCTCGACCCGACGACCTCCCGACGAGGGATAGGAAGAGCACACCGTTCCCAGGACCCCGCTTTGGGCCAAGAGGCATCACTCGGCAAGCCCCCTCACGATGTCGGTTCGACGACTCGAAAGTCCCCGACCCAGTCCGCCCGGAGCACGTTAGCCGTCACGCAGAAACGCCGCGCGACTCGGACATCCGTCGAATTCCGCCGATGTATCGACGTCTTTCAAGCCCGGCTCGCCGGCTGAGTCATGGCAGAAGCCGAGTTCACCTTGGATGCGGTTTCCGAGGCCTTCCTACCGCCGGCCTACAGCGTTGCTGAGGTCACCAATGGCGTCCGCTTCACCGGTGGCGCCCCGCAGCTGCCCACCGAGGCAGAGGTATGGCGGCCAGGATAACCTGAGTACAAGCACCCAGAGGAGGGCAGCGCATGAGCACCAGCCAGCCGTTTGGTCATAACGCGGTCCCATCGGCAGTCGGCAGAGAGGACTCTCCAGATCCCGACGATGTGCCCATTGTCGACCTTGACGAATCGCGCGAGTCTGATCCCGCCTACGAGGGCGACGTTCCGGTCGGGGCGGCAGACGCCGACGAGGACGCGCGGCGCGCGGGCGGCAGCATCGAGCCTGATCCCGCCTACAAGGACGACGTTCCGGTCGGAACGGCAGACGCCGACGAGGACGCGCGGCGCGCGGGCGGCAGCCGTAAAGATCTCTAAAACTGTCAGGCCAGCTCGGCTCGCGGCAACGACTCTGCAAGTCGTGGGTCGAGCACTTCAGTTTTAACGTCAAACGCGCCGCTAACCGTATCTACAGTTGCGGTCACGGAGTCCCGAACCTTTTTCTCGGCTGGAAGGCGGGCACAGTGGAGTCGTGCCCGTCGATTCAGAATCCCGCCTTAGGTTCAGATGGCGCGCTTCCTGGCTTGCAATTGGCGCGCTCTTGGCGGTGGCGGGTCTCTTTGCGACCGCGATTCGACTCCCCAGTGCATCGCATGGCTCGTCGTCGGCTATGTCTTCTGTCTCGGTGATGACCACACGGATGTCCCCGGCCGCAACGCGTTCGGTTTCGTCGGTGGCACCACCTCTCCTGGTTCCCGGGCAAGGGGCGAGTGTGGTGACCACCCTGTGCACGGAACCTCGGTGGCCCGTTGTCCGGGTACTTCAGTTCAACATCCGCGCGGCGATAAGCGGCGCAGGCGGTGTCGGCGTCTCTCAGATCGCGGCGGAGATCGAGGCCGTCCAGCCTGACCTGGTCAGCCTCAACGAGGTCGACAGTCACACCCTGCGCACACGTCTCGACGAGCCGGCCTATCTCGCTGAAGCCACCGGACTCCACGTGATCTACGGACCCAACTTGATCTACGACCGCGGTCTCTACGGGAACGCGATCTTGACTCGCTACCCGGTGGTCGAGAGCCACAACCTTAGGCTGCCCGGGACGTTCGGGCTGGAGCCGCGGGGGCTGTTGACGGCGATCGTCATCGTCGACGGCCGCCGGGTCGCGTTCTCGTCGACGCACCTCACCGAGGGAAGCGATGGCCGGCAGAGCCGTCTCCTCCAGGCGTGGGCCGTGGCACGGGCGCTGCACTCTATGGCCGCACCGACAATCCTGGCCGGTGACCTGAACTCTGATTCCACTGACGTTCCCGGGCGGATCCTTCGAGGGCATCTCCTCGACGCCCAGGAGCTGGGGGGCACTGGGTTAGGCGACACCTTCCCCGAGGACAATCCCAGCAGCAGGCTCGACTACATCTTCTACGACGACCAGTTCGCCGTGGTGCCCGGGAGCACACGGGTGCAGACCTCGGACTCCAGCGACCATCGGTCGGTGTTCACGAAGCTGACCCTGCTCCCAAAGCACCAGTGCTGACCGATGCTCATCGCACACAACGTCGGCTCAGATCGTGCCGAGCTCCTGTGGTTGAACTCCACGTCAAGCGCCGACGTACCCGGTCGCGGTGGACTGATCAGGAAGACGACGAACGGCCGTTGACGTGAAACAGTCCCGACATCCGCACACCCGACCGAGTCGCGTGGGCCGCGACCAGGATGAACGACTCATCACTCCATCCCGACGTGCAGGCCATGCTGAACGCCTAAGCACCTGAGTGATCCTGCGGCACTCCAGGAGCAGCTCAGCTCTGCGGCACCGGTCACTATGGTTGGGGTCCAGATAAGCCGATCGCGAAAGGTCGAAGTCAGTGGCCTCCCACACCCAGCTGATCGACGCCCCTGTCTGGAACTACGTCCGGCAGCGTGCGGGCATCGTCGAGCACGCCGCGGATGCGGTGGCCGCCACACCGGCCGGCCGGATCGGCCTAGTGGCCGAGCAGCTGCTTGCTGCTGACGACGCCGGAGAGCTCCAGGCCTGCCGACTGCAGTGGCTGGACGGGCCGCGACCCGAAGCCCTCCCGGAGCTGACCGTGCGGCTCGGCGGCGCCGGGGTGACCGTCCGAAGCGAGTCCGTCGGACCGTCCGGGCTGCGGTTGCTGGTGCCGGCGGTCGGCGCGCCGACCTCGATCGTCGTCGCGCTCGGGTCCGACGCCGAGCTTGCCGCCACCCTGCGGCCGGTCCGGCACTTCGAGGTGCACCTGGTACAGCACTCCCACTACGACATCGGCTACACCGACCGCCAGCACGTGGTCCGCTACCAGCACCGGGGCTACCTGGACGACGTGCTGCGGCTGGTCCGCGAGACCGATGCGCTGCCCGAGCCGGCCCGCTTTCGCTGGAACGAGGAGGCCCTGTTCGCCGTCACCGACTGGCTGGCGCACCGGCCGGAGGCGCTGCGCAAGGAGCTGCTGGAGCGGGTGGCCCAGAGCCGGGTCTCGCTGTCGGCGATGCCATTCAACCTGCACACCGAGATGTGCTCGACCGACGAGCTGCACGAGCTGCTACGGCCGGCGCTGCGGCTGAAGCAGCGATACGGGCTGGATTTCCGGGTGGCGATGCAGACCGATGTCCCGGGCCAGGTCGTGGGGCTGCCTGACGCGCTGGCCGAGCTGGGGGTGGAGTTCCTCAGCGTCGCGCACAACTGGGCCGGCCGGTCCGCGCCGGACACCACCGGCCAACTCGAGCTGCCCCGGCTGTTCCGGTGGCAGGGCCACGAGGGCGGCTCGGTCGTGGTCTGGCGCACCGACACCCCGCACGGAATGTCGTATATGGAGGGTCTGCTGGTCGGCCTGCACGAGTCGTACGAGGTGGTCTCCGACGTCTTCGGTGCCTACCTCGCCGCGCTCGCCGGCCGGCCGTACCCGCTGCCGGTCGGCGGGGTGTTCGGATGGCTTGCCGACGGTGTCGACGTCTCCGCCCGGGCCCCGTACCCGTGGGACGTGCTGCACCTGCGCACCCACGGCCGCTGGTCCGACAACGCCGGCCCGAGCCGGGTGATCAGCGACATCGTCGCGGAGTGGAACACCCGCTGGCGCTGGCCCCGGCTGCGGGTGTCGACCAACGAGGCGTTCCTCGACACGGCCCTGGCGCGGCACGGGAACGACCTGTTGACCTTCACCGGCGACTGGAACGACTGGTGGGCGCACGGGGTCGGCGCCGCGGTCGCGCCGGTCGCGCTCGGCCGCCGGGCCCAGAACGACCTGGCCGACGCCCAGACACTGGCCGCCGCCGCCCGGCTGATCGACCCCGGCGCCGATCCCGCCTTCGACCCGGACGAGGCGTACCGCCAGCTCGCTCTCTGGGACGAGCACACCTGGGGGGCCGCCAACTCCTGGGAGCACCAGGACCACGGGGGGAGTGCTGGGGAGCACCAGTGGTACTGGAAGGTCGCCCGGGCCTACGCGGCCGTGGACGAGGCGGCCCTCGGCCTGGAGCGGGCCCGCGGCTCACTGGCCCTCGGCCTGCCCCGGGCCGCCGGCGCCGCCGTCTCGGTGTACGCGTTCAACACCGGCGGGGCCGACCGGGACGACGAACTGGAGGTCTTCCTGCCGGCCGGTTTGGTCCCGCTGGAGCAGCCTGTGGCCCTCGTGGACGGGCGGACCGGCGAGCGGCTTCTGCACGCCGAGCACCCGGAACCGGCCGGCAGCCGCGGCCTCGGCCGTCACCTGCGGAGCCGGGTGGGCGGCGTGCCGGCGGTGGGCTACGTCCGGCTCGACGTGGTGACGGCCGACCGACCACCGGCGCCGGCCCGCGAGCTGGCGGACCCGACCCGGCTGGAGAACGCCCACCTCGCCGTGCGGCTGGACCTGGCCACCGGCACAGTGGCGTCGCTGGTCGACAAGGCCAGCGGCCGTGAGATGGTCAACCGCGAATCGGCGTTCGGCTTCAATGCCTACGTGTACGACCGTTATGCCACGGTCGGCCGGTCCAACCACAACTCCTCCAAGTTCGCCGACGATGGCGGGCTGTTCCTGATCAGCAGCCGCCACGTCGCCGGCCCGGCCGCGGTGGTCTCGGCCGCCGAGGACGAGCGCGGTCAGCAGGTGGTGCTGGAGCAGCGGGTGGCCGGCGCCGACTGGCTGCGGGTCACCTACCGGCTGCCGGCCGACCTGCCGTACCTGGAGATCGTCGACCGGCTCCGCAAGCCACGCACCTGGGACAAGGAGAGCGCCTACCTCGCGTTTCCGTTCGCGGCCGCGGACCCGGTGGTGCTGACAGAATCGGCCGGCGGGCTGACCGGGCCCGGGTTGCCGCAGGTGCCCGGCGGCGCCGAGTACATGCGGGCCGTCCGGCACTTCGTCTCGATCGCCGACGGCGAGTACGCGACGGCCTGGGCCAGTGCCGACGTGCCGCTGGTCGAGGTCGGCACGATCGCGCTGCCGTACGTCCCGTTCCCCTCGACCCTGCCCGTGACCGAGCCGGGCACGATCTTCTCCTGGCTGCACAACAACATCTGGGACACCAACTTCCCGGTGGAGCAGGCGTTCGAGGCCGACCTCCGGTTCCGGATCGCCGGCGGGCGGACGCACGGTCCCGCGCTGGCAGCTGCTACCGCGGCCGCGCTGGTCCGCCCACTCCGGCCAGTGCTGGCCGAGCACCCCGGGCCCGAGGCGCCCGCCGCGGCCTCGCTGCTCGCCGTCGCCGACCCGCGGGTGCAGCTGGTCGGGCTCCAAGCGCTGGCCGACGACCGGGTGCTGGTCCGCCTGGTCTCGCACGCGCCGGAGGGGACCGAGACCGAGCTCCGGCTGCCGACCGGGGTACAGCAGGCCTGGCGGAGCACGTACCTGGGCGAGCCGCTGGAACCGCTGCCGGTTGGTGGCGGCACCGTGCCGGTCCGGTTCCGCGGCGCCGGGGTCCGGGCGGTGCTGCTCGGCCTCTGACGGCACAGGGCCAGCCGGACTAACAGAATCCGCAGGCAGGACGACCGCTGCTTCCTGCGCAGATCACAAGGCATGTGCTTCGTCGGTGGCCCCAACATGTTCCAGCTGATCGGCGGCCTCGGCTTCGACTGGTGATGCTGGAACGGCTGACGTACCAGGATCCGGCGGTGATGCCGGCGGCTTCAGCGTGGATGTCGTCTCGACCATCCGCGATTTCGCAAGCTCCGCGATAGAGGTGACAAAGTCGCGTTTCCCCGGGCGGCATACCAGACTGCGCGGTCAGGCGCGGTTGGGGGTGTGCTCCACCATGCCGGCGTCGCGGTCCACTTCGACGACCTCGCTGCCGAACGTCTTCGGCTGCTCCGGGAGCTGAGGTTCCCGAAAATCCCGCACAGCGTTTCTCTTCCGGGGTTAGTTCACCGGGGTGGGACTAACCAACGAGTCCGCGTCGAGATGGTGACCTCGGCCATCATCACGACTGAAATCCTTCCGAGTGCCCATGATGAGCAACCACAACATGAGCGCGGCTTCGCCCACGAAGGTGAACCGCCCGATGTCGAGCGCGTATCCCGGGACCAGCACGGCACCCAATCCGTCCACGAGGTATCCGAGCCCGGCGACCACGAGCAGGATACCGAAGACCTTCGGCATGAAATTCGATCGGTACGCCAGAAGGCCGATCAACAGCAGGTGGACGCCGAAGAGATTCAGGCCGACGTGCCAGACTGTGTCGTACGCATTGACCGCGCCTAGCGCTTGGTCAGGGTCGCCCAGGAGGCCGAGCGCGATGACAAGCTGGCTGATCGCCGCCAGGTATACCGCGGCATAGGCCAGTCGAAACCAGGCGGCCATGATCGCAACGCTGCGATTGACTGGCTCGAATAGGGTGAGCAGCGCCGCGGCCACGATGATGTCGAGGATGACCACCAGGATCAAGCTCGCGATGCCCCAACGGAACAACCCCTCCGAACCGAGGATGTCCTGCGCGGTCCCCACGGCATCACCAGGCGTGAGGAGAGCTTCGACGGCGATAAAGGCGCCGAACGGGGCCAGCACAACAATCAACGCGAGGGCGAGGCCAGCGGTCAGGCTGGCCTTGCGCAGAGTGCGGGTGTCGTAGGTCATTTTCGTACTCCTTGGATTTCGGGTGTTGCTAGCGGCGCCGTGAGGCAGTGTCCGGTGGCCGGGGTCAGGCCGACTAGGTCGGCGCTGACCTGCCAAAGCCGTGCCGCATCAACTTCGTCGTAGCTGCGCTCGGAGGATTTCTTAGGTTTGCCGTTGGCGAAGTAGTGACCCGTCATCTGCTCGAGATCGGGAGCGGAGGCCAGGCGGATTGGCGTGGTGGCGCCCTCGGCCGGGGTCTTCATGAAAGGTCGCAGAAATGGGACGAGCAGTCGCTGGGCGCGGCCTGGGTCCTCGGCTCCGAATGATGTGCTCACCAGGCCCGGGTGCAGTGCATTAGCCGTGACGGAGGTGGCTTGCAGCCTCCGGGCCAGCTCGTAGCTGAACAAGACGTTGGCGAGCTTGGACTGGTCATAGGCCCGCGCGCCGGAGTAAGAACTCATCCCCTGGAGGTCATTGAAGTCGATTCGCCCCTGCGCGTGCGCATTGGATGAGACCGTGACGACTCGTGCCGTGGGGCTCAGCAACAGCCGGTCGAGGAGCAGGTTGGTGAGCAGGAACGGCGCCAGGTGATTGAGGGCGAACGTGCGCTCCAGCCCGTCGACGGTGACGTGCCGGGTGTTCCAGTAGCCGCCGACGTTGTTGATCAGGACATCGAGATGCGTGTATCGGTCCAGAACCTCGTCGGCCATCCGCCGCACCTCTGACTGGGAGGAGAGGTCGCCGACGAACACGTCCACCTGGCGGCCGCTGGAAGCGCCGATGTGGCGGGCCGCGTCCTCAGTGCGACCGCCGTGCCGGCCGGTGATAACGAGGTGCGCACCCATCGTGGCGAGGCCCAGAGCAGTCGCCCTGCCGATGCCTCCGGTGCCGCCAGTGACTATGACGGTCTTGCCGGCCATTAGCCCGCTGTAGATGTGTTTCATTGGTTCCCTTAGTGGAAGACGGAAGGAGTTGTTGATGCGTCGAGCGTCGTGGATGAGATGGTCGGCTCCGCGGGGAAGTCCGACGAGGTGTTGAACCCCTTGGCGATCAGCCATACTCCGATGAACAGCTCCCACAGGCCGCCGGGGATTGCCTGGATCGAACTCAGGTGGAAACCCAGGATCTGCAGGACAGACCCGGTGAGCAGGATCGCGTATCCGATGAGACCCCAGACGGCCAACGGCCGCGGGACCAACTGTGTCCGGTAGAAAGCGGAGCACAAGATCAAACCGGCGACCCCGACTGCGATCATGCCGAATTCGTAGGCATATGGATACGCGTGGTTGAGCACGGCACTGAAGGCTTGGAAGTAGGAGGTTTCGGCTGATCCTGCGTTCAGGTACTCGATGCCGACAGGTATCTGCACCAAGATCAACAGAGCCATCACAGCAATGAAGACGGCGTCGACAATCCGCGCAGCCAAGTAGCCCACGGCCGCGCGTTCACTGTGTCGCTTCAGCACCGGAAACATCAAGACCCCATGCGCGGCGTCGCCAGCCACGGTGAACAACCAGAGGACGACGCACATGGCCAGCAGCATGCTGCTCGCAGCAATCGTCGACAGCCGATCCGGTCCGTTCAGAATTGACAGGACGAGAAGGTTGGCCGGAATGCCTATGGCCATCCCCGCCAGGTACAGTACCCCTACGACTCGTGCAGTCGTTCGGAATGGCTTCGGGTTGTATCGGTCTACCAAAGTCCCTTGCCTCAGGTTCTGCATGGTCGGGGTCTCCTTTGTGTGGCACGGGGCATTGCGTTCGTTCTGAACGTCGTCTGAGATGAGTGCGGTCCGCACCTCACAGGGTTATGACGAGCTTCCCCTTGGCGTGTCCGCCGTGCAGGTAGCTGATCGCGTCAGGAACCTGGCTCAACGGATACGCCTTGTCAATGACCGGAGTCAGCTTGCCTGCCTCGATGAGTTGGGTCAGGTACTGCAGATCCGCTTTGTTCGGCTTCGATGAGAGTGGCCGCAGGTTATGGGACACGAACCGTGACAGTACGAGCGCTCGCATCGAACGGCCCATGGCGCCGCCGGTCCATCGGCCACCGCCTTCGCCGCCGACGAGCACCAGAGTTCCTCGGGGAGTCAAGACGCTCCTGAGCTGTGACAACGTGCGGTTTCCACCCATGTCGAGGATCAGGTCGTACCGCTGCTCGCTGTGACTGAAGTCTTCGTGGGCATAGTCGACGACATAGTCGGCGCCGACGGAGCGGACCAGGTCCACCTTCGGCATGCTGCACACCCCGGTCACCTCAGCGCCGAACGACTTGGCGATCTGCACCGCGAACAACCCAACCCCTCCAGAAGCCCCGATGATCAGCACGCGCTGTCCCGACTCGATGCCTCCGGCGTCGCGCAGAGCCTGGAGGGCTGTGCTGGCCGAGGTGGGTACGACTGCTGCCTGCTCGAATGTGAGATTTGTTGGCTTGGGTGCGAGCGTTTCCTCCGGCGTGGATGCGTACTCGGCGAAGGACCCATCGCAAGTGCCGAAGACTTCGTCGCCCGCCTGAAACTGCGCCACGTTCTGGCCGACCGCCTCGACCGTTCCCGCCACATCCATACCGCGAACATGAACCTTGGGCGCGCGGAATCCGAAGCCCATGACGCGCATCAGGTACGGCATCCCCGTCATGACGTGCCAATCACCGATATGGACGCCAGCCGCATGCACGCGGACGAGCACCTCGTTGCCGGCGATCTCGGGTCGTGGTATCTGCGCAATGCGCAACACGTCGACGGAGCCGTACGTGTCCTGCACGACCGCCTCCATCGTGCTCTCAGCCGTCGCCGGGATATCCGCGTCGCCGACCATCGCAGCGGCCTTGGCTTCAGATGTCATGGCTTCTTCTTCCATCCGATGGGCATATCGCCCGTCGTACTTTGTACTAGAGGTTAGCATACTAAGTACGGGGAGTGCTAAAGGCCGGTGAGCGCAGATGGTAGAAGCAGCCAGCAAGAGTCTTGAGACACGCGCTCCGCTCATTCGGGAGCGCGTCCTCCAAGCCGCTATCTCGGTCGCCGACGCGGCGGGAGTACGAGCGCTGAGGAATCCGTTCGCTCGCCGCGGAACTCGGCGTCAAGCCGATGTCGGTCTACTACTACGTTGCCAACAAGAGCGAGATCCTCGACGGCATTGTCGACGTCGTCTTCAGCGAGATCGACGTACCGCCCGGCGATGGCGACGGCGACTGGCGGTTGGAGATACGTCGGCGAGCGACCTCGGCCCGTCGAGTGCTAACCCGGCATCCGTGGGTGATTGCGCTCCTGGAGTCCCGCAAGACTCCCGGCCCCGCGACGTTGCGACACCACGACACCATGATCGGCACGCTGCGGCGGGCCGGCTTCTCGATGGAGATGGCCGCCCACGCCTACGCTCTTCTCGACAGCTACGTGTACGGATTCGCGCTTCAAGAGTCCTCGCTGCCCTTCAACGGCACCGACAGCGCCGGAGCCGTTGCCGAACCGATAATGCAGGCGTTCCCCGCCGATGCCTACCCCCATCTCGCCGAGATGACGACCGAGTACATCCTCCAGCCCGGCTATGACTTCGGTAACGAGTTCGAGTTCGGGCTCAATCTAATCCTCGACGCGCTCACCAGATCGATACCCACAGCCGAGGCGAAGGTCCCAACCGGACCCACGACAAGTCGACTCATGCCGAGCGGCTCCAACAGGCGGGTCCGGATGAGACTGGGGGCTCAGCGAGGTAGGACCTGGAACTTGGCTTCCTCGTCGGCCTATGGTTGAAACGCAGATATGGCGCTTCTAGAGCTTCTCGAACAGCATGCGCTTGTGGTCCCAAATACCACGCTCAAAGCACACCCGATTGAGGGATCGTCGAAGGCTCGAGAGTTGGTACCGGAAGTCGCGACTTGTGACGTAGCGCATCGCCAGGTCCACTAGCAGTCGTGGATGCAGGGCTTGGCGCCAAATTTTGCGTTGACGCCAAGCCTCCATGGTCTGAATGTAGTCGCGCCGTCCACTGTTTGCGCTCATCAATCTGAAGCCGCCCGCATTCCGGCAGATCTGCTCTTCACCATAGGGAAGCCAGGAGCCAGGGTAAAACTTTTGAAGCAACGCAAGCAGATAAGCGTCTTGCCCTTTGGGTGCTTTCAGCGAAATAGCCTCATAGGGCGGAGCCTTGTCCCATACCATGGTCTGCAAGTACAGTCTGCCCTGCGGAGGCAGCAGTTCACGACACAGCTTAAAGAAGCGATCGTACACTTGGTCTTGATTTCCTAGTCGATATTCCTCAACAGAACAGAAATGTTCAAATGCCCCGATAGAGACGATAGCGTCAAAGCGGCCGAAGTCATTGACACTCATTGACTTCCAGTCTTTAACGTACGCGTCCAACCCATTGCGTCTACAGGCCTCCGCCTGCACTGCGGACAAAGTGATACCTATTCCGTGACCGCCCTGGGCGCGGATCGCCTCCAACATTGGACCCCATCCACAGCCGATGTCCAGTACCCGAGAGCCCGGCTTAAAATTGACGGAGGATAAGACGTAGTCGTGCTTCGCCCTCTGCGCCTGCTCCAGACTTAAGGAATAATTCCCATCGTAGAACGCGCAGCTAAGATCGAAACATTCTCCCAGGGCGCGCCGGAGAACTTTGTCCATATAGTCATAAGTCTTCTCGATTTCTTCCTGCGAAGCCATAGCAATCGCCCTCCCGCCGAACAGCAGGGCCGATCCGCCCGTACCTAACGCTATAGCGGCCTTCGGAGGAGATGAGTGATCGGTTGTCGCGCGGCGGTCCTGGGGACGCGACGACGCCAAGCCGAACAGGATCCAGCCGAGCCAGAAGAGGATCATGCTGACCAACCAGGCGGTTGTCAGCGAGCGAGCTTCCTGATCGGTCCGCGGTGAACACCACCGGAGCGACCCGAGCGAGCCACGGGGTAGCGAAAGCATGGAACCACATATCGCCAGCCAGTGCGACGGTGCCTGTGGCCGCCGTGCAGAAGGCGATCGCTTCGAACAGTCCTGACTCAGCTCGGCGAGCCTGTGACCCTCGCAACGCGCTACGGCGCTAAAGGCGGCAGCCAAGCGCGCCGGTTTGCCTTCCTCGGTCGGGCTGCACACACTGCGGCACTGTCGGCCTCGGTGATGTTGTCAGCTTCCCGTGCCGCTCAAGGTGGTCTCAGAGGTCTCTGGTCACGCGAGCGTCGCGATCACCGGAGACATTTGCGGGCACGTCAGTCCAGAGGTTTCGCGGGAGGCACTGACTCGGCTTAGCGACGCCCTCTCATGAAAAAGGTGGTCACAAAAGGCGGTCAAAGGTGGAAACGATCACGAAATCAAGTCAACGAGCCAGCGGAATTGATCCTCTGACTCGGCCACTTACTTAGTCGGGCTGGCGAGATTTGAACTCGCGACTCCTTGACCCGCAGATCGGGCATCCACGGTTGTAGCGCCTGAACGACTTATCGCTGGTGTCCATCGTTGACCGTTCAAATGCGCTGAATTCTGTCGGCATGGTCCGTAGTTGGTCCGTAGTCCTCCATCACGGAGGCGAGTGCATTCAGCGAAGCCGAACACGACCTCGCCATCCGGGGTCAGCGTCTTGTCGATCTCGACGACCAACCCGCGGTTGATGTCCTCGAAGTCGCCTCGATCGTTCATCGCATACAACGCTTCTGCCGCGTTGTTCGCGGCGAGCGCAGTCGTCGGTTCCTTGGCTTCATATGCCACGATGGTGCTCCCCACGGGACGGCGACCGCATCAACCGGCGATCGTGAGGGGACAACTCACCCAACAGTCAACAACCAGCAACCACCGGCTTCTGGCCCGGCCCGCCGACAACCTGATGTCGGCACGGCCGCTCGACGAGCGGTACGTTGCAGGGCCGCCTCAGCGCGGAACACGTTATCGGCGGCTATGAGCGGACGTTGCTCGCCTGGCCATCGGGACGGAGGGCCCCGGCACCGGGTCGGTGTGAACTGTGCCTACGCGGTGTAGCGGACGTTGACGTTGTGGATGTCGCCGTTGAAGGGGTACGGCATCTTGTCGTAGTAGTCGAGTGAGACGCAGCCGCCGAGGCATTTGCCGATGTCGAGGCAATCGTTGGCCGAGAACGCCAGTGGCGCACTGACCCGGACTTGACCGCGAGCGAACTCGTTTCCGTTCACAGTGATGGTGATGTTGAGCGGTCCGGCCGGCCTGGCCTCGGCGTACTCGGTGCTGACCTGGATCTGTGCCCTTCCTGACGGTAGCTTCTTGTCGGATCGGATCTTGGTTCGCATCACGATGAAGGTGTTGTATTCGAAGCACAGGAACCCTTCGTCGACGTAGCACGTCAGGCCGCCGCCCGCGCCACCGAGGGCGTACAGCACGCCGTGGGGATCGGCTGGGAGGTCGAGGTCGATGGTGACGAGGTTGCCGCGGTTTCCGAGCGCCGGCGCGCAGAACTCAGGCATCCGCACGATGTCGCCGGCGAAGTTCCACTCCCGATACGGAGTCGAGATACGGAGTTCGGGGTGGTAGACGAGTACCCAGAGTCCGCCTCCGACGGGGTAGACGCTGTTCTTGGCTGCCTCGATGGAGAACGTCTCTTTCATTTGGGCTAGCTTGTCCGGCATCGTCGCGGCGAGGTCGTTGGCCTGGGACCAGTCCTCATCAAGGTTGTACAGCTCCCAGGTGTCCTGGTCGGGCGTCCACTCGGCGATGCCCTTTGGATGGCCCTGCACCCACGGCACCCGTGGTCCGAACGCTGAGGCCATCCAGCCGTCGTGGTAGATGGCTCGGCTGCCCATGATCTCGAAGTACTGCGTGTGGTGCTGTTCGACGGCGTCGGGGTCGTCGAAGCTGTAGGCAAAGCTGACACCGTCGATGCGATCTTGGGGAATCCCGTTGACTACCCGCGGCGGCGTGATGCCCAGGATGTTGTAGATGGTCGGCACCACGTCGTTGCAGTGGGTGAACTGCGTCCGCGGCTTCGCGTCCGGCTTGATCTTTGCCGGCCAGCGGATTGTCATCGGGTTCCGAGTCCCACCCAGGTGCGAGGCCAGCAGCTTCAGGCCCTTATACGGCGTGCTGCCCGCCCACGCCCACGCAGCGTGGTACTGGTTATCCACCTTTGGCGAGCCGAGCACGTCGAGGCCGCCGATCTCATTCAGTGCCTTGATGTGCATGTCGACCGTCGACGGAATGCCATTCTGCGACAACAGTTCGCTGACCGTGCCGTTCTGGCCCTCGCCGGACGAGCCGTTGTCACCCCAGATGTAGAACACCAGGGTGTTGTCACCGTAGCCCAGCCGCTCGACCTCGTCGATCAGCCGGCCCACCTGCACATCGGCGTGCTCGGCATACCCGGCGGCAACCTCCATCAGACGGCGCTGGAACGGCTTCTCGTCCTCAGGGATGTCGTCCCACGCCGGCAGGTCTGGATGACGGGCCGTCAGCGACGTGTCGGGTGGGATCCAACCCAGCGCCTTGGCGCGCTCGTGGACCCGCTCCCGGTAGGCATCCCAGCCGTCGTCGAACTTGCCGGCGTACTTGTCAGCCCACTCTTTCATCACGTGGTGCGGACCATGCAGGCAGCCAGTGGCCCAGTACATGAAGAACGGCTTGTCCGGCTCGAACCCCTGGTGCCGGTGCAACCAACCGATCGCGTCGTCAGCAATGTCCTCACTGAGGTGGTAGCCCTCTTCAGGTGTTCTCGGCGGCAGGACGCTCGTTGTGTTACGCACCAGGTTCGGCTCGTACTGCGAAGCCTCGCCGGCCAGGAACCCGTAGAAGTACTCGAAACCGACGCCGGTCGGCCAGTTTTCGAATGGTCCGGCGGGTGTCGTCTCGATCGCCGGGGTGTTGTGCCACTTCCCCCATGCTGCCGTCGCGTAGCCGTAGTTCCTCAGCACCTCCGCACACAGCGCGCTGCTCTTCGGGATCTCCCCGGAATACCCGTCCCAGTCATTCGCCAGCTCCGCGATCTGACCGTTTCCGATCCGGTGATGGTTGCGACCGGTCAACAACGACGCCCGCGTCGGCGAGCACATCGCAGTCGTGTGGAAGCGGTTGTACCCAATCCCCTCGCCGTGCACCCGGGTCAGCGTGTCCGTGCGGACCTCACCACCGAAGGTCGTCGGAAGGCCGGGCCCGGCGTCGTCGATCAGCACGATCAGGATGTTCGGCGCATCGTCACGAAGGTGCCGGGGCTGCTCGCGCTGCGCGTACACCGACTCCTGCATCGTCCTGCCGGCGATGCTCGCCGACGGAGTCGGCGGAAAGGGCAGCACATCCTGAGGGCTCATCCGGGTCTCCTCGGCTGGTGCACGTGTCACGCCAATGCACGTGCCTCTGACGACGACCCTAACTGCCACCGCCGCTGCAGGCATCACTCAAGATGGGTGACAACCTCCCCGGAGACGCGTTCCCGACTCCATTCACTGGGCCCTGGGCTCGCGCGCTCTCGCCCTCCGCGGTCGTGGAGCTACCTGTTGCCAAGCGCCACGGACCACCTATTGCTGATCACGGCTTGCCGCAGCGTTGCGAACCTGGCTCCGGACCAGTGGCGGTGAGGAATTTCACTGCACCCGCCCGGTGATTGACACGGTCGATTTGCCCATGGGTGCCGTTCTCTTTTTCTGATCGAAATAGACCCCGAATTGCGGTCACTGCGCGAGAATAACTCTGGCGAGCGGCGGCTGACCGCTCATGGAACCCAACAGATCGAGGGGAAACATATCTTAGGTCGTGAGCGAGCGAGGCACTGCCGGGGCTACTTTTGTCGGCATCCTGATCGTTATAGGTGGACTTTTTGGTTTTTCCAAGGCCTAGCTCTGCTAGTCAAGGACACCTATTACGTCCAACCAGCCAACTACTGGATCAATACGGGCGCGGCCACATGGGGCTGGTGGCATCTGATTGTGGGTGTAATTGTCCTAGTGGCTGGTTTTGGAATCATGTCAGGGGCGGCCTGGGCCCACTGGCTCGGCATCATCTTCGTGAGCATCCAGGCTTTCACCAATTTTCTGTTTATCCCGGCTCAGCCATTTTGGGCAATCACCCTCATCCTGATCGACTTGTGGATCATTCACTCCCTGTTCGTTCACCGACGTGAGCCTGCTTAACCCATCGATGCTGCGGGTGGCAGCCCTTACACGCGAGGGAACCCGAGGATGGTGACGAGCGCGTAGACCGCGAGGCCCCCCGTCAGGAGGAGTAGGACAAGCCGCGCCAGGCGGGACCGGAAGCGTGTTGCAAGCGCGACCAGGAACAAGACGGTGGCGAACACCACGGTCGTCCCTGTGTACTCGAGGGAATGCTTGCGTGCGGCTGTGCCCTCGTCGAAGATGCGGCTCGCCTCCTGATTCGCGGCGACGCCCTGCAAGATTTCCGGATTGCGGTATTCGGGCATGAAGCTTGGGCCGGCCGGCGCGGTTAGATTCGAGAAGGGGTTGGTCTTCAGCCAGGCGTCGAAGGCAACCTTGAATTCGTTGCTGAACCTGCGCACGTAGAGCGCCGCCAACTCATCGTTGCCCTCGCTCCTGGCCTGGATCCATGTGTTGAACGTCGAGACATCGAGCAGGCGCTGCTGGCCTCCCAGGGTCAGGTGCTGGTCGGCCTCGATCCTGAGTGCCGAGGCCTGGCCATAAAGCTCCGACTCCTGCCCGTCCCACTTCGCGGCGTTGTATGCGCTCCATGCGGTCGCGACTGCGACGACCCCCAGAAGAAGAGCCTCCAGGATCTCGACGACGACGTCTTGCCAGGACTCCTTCGATGATTCCGCGCCGCCCCGGTGCTCGCTTAGCTTGTGCGCGATCTCGACGTTCGAGCTTTCCGGCACCGATAGGCCCTCCCCGGCGCGAGTGCATCCGGCGATCCGGGGCCTTGGACAGACGAAAGCAAAGCTCTCCGGCAGCCGGGCCCGACATTTTCGAGGCATCGTAGCAGGCCAAACTGGACCTGGCGTAGGCGGAATTCGACAAGCAGCATGCGGATCTTGCCAACCGACGTTAGAGGTTTGCCGAACGACCAGGGCCGGATGTTCCTGTCGAGCGGGTAAGTGTGCTGGTGGATCTGCCGGTCGATGAGATGTTGGATCGCGGTCGGTCGCCCTTATCCCACCGCCTGACGGTATCGACGAACCGCAAGCGCTGCGGCTCACCAACGCATCCTCGGTCTGCACCGTGGCCGGGGCGGATCTCCACACATCGCAACGGATCCTCGACGCGGAACGTCGCCTGGCCCTCGCCGCGGGACGCCGCGACGGGTCAGGCGTCGACGAGTCTGCGGTGGATCTGGCTGCTAGAGATGGCGCGAACAGAACGGGACTGGATGCCGGGCGGCCCGCGGCCAGAGTGTCGCGTGGCTCGCGTCCTCGGCGGGATCTCGATCACCGACTCAACCCGCGAAGCTGCTGCGAGAAGGACCCCAAGAAGCAGCGCAGCGAGCGGCGCCGTTGGGATCTCGAACAAGCCGACCATGAGCCCGTCCAGTCGAGACGGACAACGATCTGCCCTTTCCGCGTACCGCGCGATCTCTATGACCTGGCGGACAAGGGTGGAGTTTTCCGATATTCCGTATACGAGACCCTCGGTCCGCCGTTGATCTTCCCCGAAGACGCGACATATCCGAGTGACTCCGGAGCCCTTCGCGACTCCATCCAGCAGCACAGCGAGTGCTACGCCGCATTGGAGCGGTTCCGAGCGACATTGCCCGCTGGGCTGCAACTTTCCGGAACCGCTCGCGAGTCCTCTTCGAGCAAGATCACGCACGGTCCTGGCGACCGAGAGAGCGCAATAGATAACTGACGGCGGCGGTCGCTTCGCGTTGGTCGTGTAGGACATACCGCCTCCAGCGGCGGGACGATTGGCGGACGTCCGATCCCGACACCGGCGAGGTCAGGCCGATCACCCTGGTCATCGGCGAGCTCGTTGCGACCCAAACGAAGACGCCGAGGTCTCGCCGAGTGGTCTCCCCTAATGCGGAGCGGCTGCTGCGCAACGTGCCCGTCAATCAGATGGCCGAGCGGCTGAGAGCGGGCTCAATGTGGCAGCCAACGCTATACGTGTTCACAACCGAGCTAGGCGAGCCCTGCGATCCTCGCAATGCGCTACGTGCGCTGAAAGGTCAGCCAAGCGCGGCGGACTGCCATCATCGGTCGGGCTGCACACACTGCGGCACTCTGCTGCCTCGGTGATGTTGTCGGCTGGCGTGCCACTCAGGTGGTCTCGGAGGGTCTTCGGTCACGCGAGCGCTGCGATCACCGGAGACATCCACGGGCACGTCAGTCCAGAGGTTTCGCGGGAGGCGCTGATTCGGCTCAGCGGCGCCCTCTCCTGAAACAGGTGGAGAAACTCACCCGCTGACTAGTCATTTCATTTGTCGGGCTGGCGAGATTTGAACTCGCGACCCGTTGACCCCCAGATCGGGCCTCCACGGTTGTCGAGCCTGAACCACTTATCGCTGGTGTCCATCGTTGACCATTAAGGTGCGCCGAGTTCGGTCGTCGTGGTCCGTAGTTGGTCCGTAGTTCGCCCTACTCGTGACGGTCCAGCGTCGTCCAGCCAGTCGAGATCGAACGCTCCCCGAGTGCCCCGCCGCTCGCCGTTAGTGAGAGCCCCTGTGAGAGGAGAGGGCCGGGCTTCGCCCGGCCTGGCGCCGCGTGTCCTCGCTCGCGGCGGGCCGCGCAGCGCGCTGGAGCATGCCTGACTCTGATCCACTGAGAAGGGCGTCTCGATAGCCTGGTCCGACCAGAGTGCGCGCCGCGGACCGATGGTGGGCTTACTGCTGCTCGTCGAACAGTGCGTCCGTGATGTCCTTCGCTGTAAGGATCGGCCTGGCCCAGCGCGCCTGTCGCTGTACTCGGCCAGCGACGCGAGCGGGTGTGGGCAGCGGTCATGACAGCGCTCACGGCCACCGCG
>JBKPML010000055.1:0-5037 GCA_046732135.1 Actinomycetota bacterium | reverse complement strand
TCTTGACCATCCGCGGCGACATGCCCGGCGGCCCGCGTGTGCCATGGGTGCAGCATCCCGAGGGTCTGTGCAATGCGACCGAGCTCGTCGCGATGGTCCGGCAATTGGGTGACTTCTGCGTCGGCGTGGCGGCCTTTCCCGAGCCCCATCCTGAACAGCACAATCCGGAGCTCGACGCGCAATTGTTGGTGGACAAAGCCCAAGCCGGCGCCAGTTTCGCGATCACCCAGCTGTTCTTCCGGCCCGAGGATTACTTTCGGCTGCTCGAGCGGGTCCGGGCTCTCGGCTGCGAGATTCCCATCATCCCCGGGATCATGCCGATCACCAGTGTCGGGCAGATCACTCGCTTTGCCGAGCTGTGCGGCGCAGAGCTGCCGACCTCGGTGACCGACAGGATAGCCGCGGTCGCGGACGACGATGATCAAGTCCGCAAGGTCGGCATCGAGATTGCTACCGAGCTGTGCGAAGCACTGTTGGCCGGGGGAGCGCCCGGCTTGCACTTCTACACCCAGAACCGCTCTCGGGCTACTCGAGAGATTTACGCCAATCTGCAGCAGGTTCGACATCGAGCGTGACGAGCCGCTGGGTCGCTCGAGTCAGTGCCACATACAGTGATCGAACACCGCCCGGCGATTCGGCGATGATCTCGTCGGGAGCGACGACCAGCACTCCGTCGTACTCCAAGCCCTTCGACTCCACCGGCGTCACCAGCACGACCCGGCCCTGGCCGGGCTGCGGCGAATCGAGCCGGTGGTCGATCGCCGACTTGCGTGATGGCGGGCAGATGACGCCCACAGTTCCCTCGACCGCCTCGAGCAGCGATGAAACGGTATCCGCGACGACACCCAGCACCTCCTCAGGAGCGGCGGTGCGTAGCTCCGGCGCGACTCCTGTCGCTCGTACGGCCGTTGGCAGGTCGGCGTCGGGGAATGCCGAGACGACGACGCGGCCTGCCAGATCGAAGACCTCGGCAGGGCTTCGGTAGTTGGTGCTCATCCGGAAGTGCCGTACCGGCGAGCTGCCGATGATCTCGTTGAGCGCGCGGGAGGCCTCCGCTGCATCGGACCATGAACTCTGGGCTGGGTCATTCACGATAGTCCAGCTGGCGCTGCCGCCACGGCGGCGCAGCATCCGCCATTGCATCGGGCTTAGATCTTGGGATTCATCGACCAGGATGTGGGCGTAGGTTTCATGCGGCGTGGCGAACGGGTCCGCCTCTCTGGTTGGGCTGAGCCGCTCCATCGTGGTGATCAATTCCGGAACCTCGGTGTCCGACTCGAGGAAGATCGGCACGTCGCGATCTTCCGGTTCCGGAACGGGCCCTAGTAGGCTCGCCAGCTCGTCCAGCAACGCGCCATCCGCAGCCGTCCAGTCGGGCGGGTAGCCGTTCGCCGCCTGGTAACTGGCGCTCAACAAGGCGCACTCCGCGTTGGAGAGGACGGAGCCAGACAGCCGAATCAGCAGGGCGGTGTCGGCAAGCCGCCGCAATGCGTCGACCGCGCTGACCGAAGGCCACCAGGCATTGCAAAACATTTGGAACGGAGCACTGTCGCGAATCTGATCATCGAACTCGTTCCGGTCGATATCCTCATCGGCCGGTCGGAACCGCCAAAGGGCGGTGAGCAGGGCCCGCTCAGCGGCCTCCCGGGCCTGGTTGTAGCGATGGTGGGCGAGAACATCGGTGCGCAGCCGAGCCAGCGCCGCTGGATCAAGTGCCAGTACGTGGCCGTGCCAGGTCAGCTTCAGCTCAAGTGGTACGGATTGGGGCGGTTCATGGACCAGCCTGCGAAGAATCGGAACCATTCGGAGGCTGCCCTTCACCGCGGCAACCGGAGCAGGATCGGTCCGGTCGCCCCTGATCGGGACGACATCCGACGCCACTGCGCCGATCGATCGGAGGGTGACCGACTCCTCGCCGAGTGAGGGCAACACCCGCTCGATGTAGTTCAGGAAGATCCGGCTCGGGCCGACCACCAGCACACCACCGGACTCGAAACGGCGCCGGTTGGAGTAGAGCAGGTAGGCCGCACGGTGCAGCGCGACTACCGTCTTCCCCGTTCCCGGACCCCCCGAGATCATCGTGAATCCTTGCCAGGGTGCCCGAATCGCTTCGTCCTGCTCGGCCTGGATGGTGGCGACGATGTCTCGCATCGAGTGGCCGCGAGCACGCCTTAGTGCGGCAAGCAAGGCACCCTCACCGATCACGACAAGATCGCTGCTCGCGGCGTCGCCGTCCAGCAAGTCGTCTTCGATCCCGACGACCCGGTTGCCGCGGCAGCGCAAGACGCGGCGGCGTACGACTTGCATCGGATTGGCAGGCGTTGCCCGGTAGAACGGTTCCGCGGCCGGCGCCCGCCAGTCGATCACCAGAGGCTCATAGTCGGCGTCGCGAATGCCGATTCGGCCGATGTAGCGGATTTCGCCGTCCGTACGATCTAGCCGGCCGAAGACCAGACCCTCATGCTCGGCGTCGAGCACGGCAAGCCTCTTGGCCGACTGGAAGGCGAATACATCCCTCTCATACAGGCCGGTGCCATCCTCTTCACGGACATAGCTGTCGCGGTCGGATTTGTACAGCGCCCGGCCGGCGGAGGCTAGCTGCTCGGCAGATCGAGTCGCCTCCGAAAGACGTGCGTAGACCAGATCAACATGCGCCTGCTCTTGGGCCAGCTCGCACTCAATCGTGCTGGTGTGCTGAGTCAAGAAGAATGATCCTTACTCAGGGGACGAACATCTGAGTATAGATAACAAGCTGCTTTCACAAGAAAACACCTAGCCACAGTGGTTTTGATCATGAAACAGCGAGCCGATACGCAACATACGTGCAATAGCGGCCCTCCCCGATGCGATCTTCTATCGTAGGGCCTCCGGTCAACCCGTCAAAGGCGCTCACTCGCTCACTCGCTCGCGTCCCTTCGGGATTCCACCCTTTGACGGGCCTCACTACGGCTCCAAACCTGGCAGCTGGCGGTGGGAGGCCATAGCGTGTAATCGTGCCGAGGAAACCGGTTGTTCTAGACTCCGGGCGGCGACGGGAGGCGGGAAGCCATGGCTGAGCCAATCGTCTTTGTCAGTCATTTCACGGTCCAGGAGGACACACTCAACGAACTAAAGCAACAGTTCCGAGAGGTTCTCGAACTCTTGAAGGCCGAGAAGACTCGAACGACGGCGCAGTTGGCCTTCCTAGACGAGACTGCCACCAAGTTGAGCATCGTTCATGTCTTTGCCGACGCCGAATCGATGGACATTCACATCCAGGGGGCCGAGGAGAGAGCCAAGGCGGCATACGAGTTCATGGCTCCGGCCGGATGGGAGATATACGGAACTCCAAGCGACGCCGCTTTGCAGATGATGCGACAGGCTGCGACATCCGCGCGCGTAGCGTTGACCATTCAGCCCGAATACATGGGTGGGTTCCTCCGCGTCGAGTCGGCCTGACCGCCGCGCCACCGATCGAAAAGAAAGGCTCGACAGATTCTCATACGGGTGGCGACAGGCCACCGATTGCCCAAACGTTGTCCACAGCCCTAGCCGCTTCGTACTGCTCCCGCCCGCGTTGACGCTCCGCCACAGCTCGAAGAATCAATCGATTTCGTATCCCGAGATCGCAGATTCTGTACCCGTCGCCTATGCCCGTCGGCACGCTCACTTAGCCGATCGGCGTGATGGTGGACCCGCCCAGCATCGGGAAGGGCATCGGCAACAGAGTGCATCCGCCGCCCAGTGGCTCCTGGACCTCCTCGCGATCCGCCTGACTCTCCGACATAGGCAATTTCTACCACGCTGGCAAACAGAGATCGGGCCAGCATTCACCCCGTCAAGGGCGCTCGATGCCAATATCCCTGACCCGACTGCGGACAGCGGGAGCGCGCCAAATCATCCTTACTCAATCCTGATTGTCCATCGCCCGTCAGCCGTTATTTGCACAAGCCCCGGTCCCGAGCTGATGACGCTTTCGCCGGAGTACTTGCCAATTTCGTTGACTAGGTTCTCGCCGCCTTCTTCATTGTAGAAATAGACGATGAAGTTCTCATCTCCTCGATGAGTCAGGGTGGCTACCCCAGCCCTGCCCTCGTAGAGCAAGACGTCGTCGCCGCGACCATTGGCAGACGATCCGAGTCGTCTAGCGTCCGTCAGTTCGGCGAGCTTGATGGTCCACCGCCCGTCGGCCTCAATCTTGAGTCTTTTGGTGTTGACCTCATCCTCGAGGTCGAGGATGGTGGTGCCTTCGTAGTTGCCGATGGCATTCACGAGGTTTTCACCCTCCTTTAGCTCGGCATCAAGCTGGTAAACAATAAAGCTTTCATCGCCGGAGTGTGTCAGGGTAATGAGATTTGCCCCGTCTGACGGCTTTTTGATTCGCAAATCCTGTTGCCGCTGCCTGAATATGTAACTGGCTTTGGTGCCGCCGATTTGGTCGGTTCAGTGGTTTGTGTCTTGGTTGGCTTCGGCGCGGCTGTGGTGGGAGGCGATGACGGCGATGCCGTTGTTGGTTCTGCCGTTGTGGGTTCTGCCTTTGGAGACGAAGTGGTTTCCGAGCTTGTTGGTGGCTCTGCTGTCTGGCCGCCACCGCCTGCTGGGAGGGCGACGGTTACGACGATCAAGGCTAGGATCGCTTCAGCGCGGTTAGGACCTTATGCCGGGTAAACCAGTTCTTCTCTTCGGGAGGTGGGGCAGCCATATCGGTTGGCGGGGTTCCCTGTTGACCGATACCTGGCGGGGGGCCAGGTTACCATTCTCGTCCATCCAGAAGTTCCACCCGGACGGAGCAGGACCCCAGGCCGGATCAGATTTCCAACCCTGGGGCGGTACCCATCCCTCAGGTGGTTTCGGTCAGTTGGGCGGGCTGTTGTATCGAACGATCGAACATTCCTCAGTTCACGAAAGTTTCCTGGCGCCGTTTACCCAGGTGCAAGAAACATGGCGGATTAGCGCAGTTCGACTCGCTCAGATCGCGCAATGCGCCGACGCGGCGATTTAACGATGGTCGTGATAGGCCTGTTGGAGCCAGTCGGGAATCCGGCCCCTGTCCAAAAC
>JBKPML010000054.1:0-21924 GCA_046732135.1 Actinomycetota bacterium | reverse complement strand
TAGCCGGTGTGATTGGAGAAGTGCACAGTGAGGACCGGATACACCTCGATGCCCATCCGCATCAGCGGGAATGTGACCGCGCTGTTGCCCACATGTCCGTAGGCGACCGACGACTGAATCGAAAGGATCGCGGTCACGGCGGACATTCTGACATCGACCGGTGTCCGTCGATGGCGAGTGCGATTTGCGAGGGTCTTTACAGTGGTGCCATGTCGCCCAGTGTCGAGGACCGCTCGGGATCAGGCGCGCAGAGTCAAACTGGCTCAGCAACCGGAGCTACGCTGCGGCCCGGCGAAGGCAATACCGCGCCGATCAACGGACACGGGCTTGAACCGCACGAGCACCGGCACGCACCACAGGATGCGCATCACGAGCATCATGCCCACCACCATGTGCTGATTGAGCCGGAGGAGGATCGCTGGGCCTGGCGGCGCAAGATCCGGGACAACCCGCGCCAACTTGCCGTATATCGCTCACTGGTCGGGCTCGCTGGACTCCTGCTGGTTTGCCTTGGCTTCGTTTCCGGTCCACTCCCGGGCCCGGGCGGGATCCCGCTGATCCTGGCTGGGCTGGCTGTCTGGTCGAGCGAGTTCGAGTGGGCCCATCAGTTGATGCACTGGTTCAAGGCGCAGCTGCTCCGATATCGAACCTGGTCACCACATTGGAAGATCGCCTTTTGGGTGATCTTTTTCGCCTGCTGCGTGCTGATCGGCTTCGCCTACCTCTTGGTGCTGGGCCCGCCAAGCTGGCTCCCAGACAGTGTGCTTCAGACCGTCCAGCGGCTGCCGTGGATGGATTGACCCCTGGGGCAGGCCTGAGCGACGACTCGCCGGGTGGGCAGGTCGGCTCCGCCGCGATCTAACGCGCCCATAATTGGGCCATGCGCGCCAACGCGTACGAATTCTTTTCGCCACCCTTCATCGCCTACGCCCACCGAGGCGGAGCCACGTACGCGCCGAACCTGCATCGCGAGAACAGCCTGCATGCGTTCGCTCAGGCAACGACGTTGGGCTATCGCTATCTCGAGACCGATGTCCACGCCACCTCCGATGACGTCCTGATCGCGTTTCACGACGACAAGCTCGACCGGGTCACCGACGGGCACGGCGCAATCGCGGAGCTGACCTACGAGCAGGTAGCAGAGGCCAAGATCCACGGCATCGACCCGATTCCGCTATTCGAGGATCTGTTGATCAACTTCCCGGACGCCCGGTTCAACGTGGACGCCAAGTCAGCGAAATCGGTGGACCTGCTTGCGGAGTTGATCATCCGCCACAATGCCCAGGACCGGGTCTGCGTCGGCTCCTTCGGCATCCGTCGAATTCATCGTCTGCGCAAGAAGGTCGGCAAGCAGGTTCCGTCAGCGGCAAGCGCCCTCGGCATCGCGCTAAACCGGTTCGCGCCCTGGCTCACCAAGATCATGAACACTCCGGCGCCCGTCCTGCAGATGCCTGCCGAGCACAAGATCCTGGGCGTGCGGCTCAAGCTGTTCACACCGGCCCTGGTGAAGGCGGCACACGACGCCGGCAAGGTCGTCCACGTCTGGACGATCAACGATGCCGACACCATCACAAAACTGATCGATGCTGGCGCAGACGGAATCTTCACCGATCGGATTGACGTGCTGAAGGAGGTGCTCGAAAAGCGGTCCTTGTGGCCATCCGAAACCGGCGAGCGCACCGAATGAGCAGGAAATGACGGGCGCAACCGATTCTCACAACACATCCCCCGGGACGAACGACGAGCTGACGGAGCCTGGGCGCGATGTGTCCCATCCGGTCCGACGGCGAGCGATAGCCGCTTGGGCGCTGTGGGACTGGGGGTCGTCCGCGTACAGCACCATCGTCACCTCCTTTGTCTTCGCGCCCTACCTGACCGGGGTGGTGGCCAAGAATCGGCCGCCTGGCTCACTCGGGGGGGAGACCTGGCTCGGCATCGCACTCTTCATTGCCGGCTTCTTCGTCGCGGCCCTGGCCCCGGTTACCGGGCAACGCGCCGACGCCGGCGGCCACCGGAAGCGGAGCCTGGCCATTTGGTCGGCGCTGGTCATCGCGTCGACTGTGGGTTTGTTCTTCGTCCGCGATGAATATCGCTATCTGTGGCTCGGACTTGCGCTGCTTGCCGGTGGTTCTGCGTTCCTGGAATTCGCGCAGGTGTCCTACAACGCCATGCTCCAGCAGATCTCCAACCCTGGGAACATCGGCAAGATCTCCGGGCTCGGCTGGGGCAGTGGCTACCTCGGCGGCATCGTGGTGATGCTGCTGGCATTCGTGCTGTTCATCCAGCCCGATGTCGGCGCGTTCGGCGTGACAACCGAGGGAGGCCTGAAGTACCGGGCGTTGGCGCTGGTCGTCGCGATCTGGTTTGCGTTCTGGGCAATTCCGATCTTCATCGCAGTCCCGGAGATTCCGCCGACGGCAGGGATGCCGCGCGTCGGCTTCTTCGGGTCTTACCGGGTGTTAGTACGTGACGTCATCGCGCTGTTTCACTCCGAGCGGCATGCGGTGTGGTTCTTGGGCGCCAGCGCCCTCTACCGCGACGGATTGGTCGCCATCTTCAGCTTCGGCGCGGTGTTGGCCGTGTCGGTGTACGGGCTGACCGCGGCCGATGTCGTGATCTTTGGCATCGCCGCCAACGTGGTTGCCGCGGTGGGCGCACTAGCCGGTGGCCTGGTCGAGGATCGAATCGGCCCCAAGCCGGTGATCTTGACTTCGCTGGCCGCCCTGGTGGCAATCTTGGTTGTCCTGCTACTGGCGCACGGCACGACGATGTTCTGGATCTTCGGACTGCTGCTGTGCGTATGGGTTGGACCGGCCCAGTCAAGCTCCCGCACCTATCTCGCACGGCTCGCGCCCCATGGCCGGGAAGGTCAGATGTTCGGGCTCTATGCGACCACCGGCCGGGCAGTCTCCTTCTTGGCCCCCGGCATGTTCGCGTTGCTCTCCGGCGCCTTCGACTCGGCACGGATGGGAAGCGTCGGAATCCTGCTGGTACTGCTCGCCGGGCTGGTGGCATTGTCCCGGGTGAAGCCACCGCCCCGTTCTCAGCCGGCATCGATCGAGGCAGCATCGATTGCATAAGCAATGGAACATTTCACCGGCCTGGGTCGTTGCAATGATCCGGGGTAAACAGGACAGTGGTACATGACGGAGGTGCGTGATGGCTGATCGCTCGCTGAAGGGCACCGGTCTGGGTGCCAAGAGTTTTGAGGACGAGGCCGGGGTCGAATTCGCGCCACGCCAGGAGGTCGCCTACGACTGTCCGCGGCAACACCAGTTCACTCTCGTTTTCGCAGCTGAGGCAGAGATCCCATCTTTGTGGGAGTGCCCACGCTGTGGTGCGGAATCGCTGCGGTCCGACGGCGAGCGGCCGGAGCTCAAGGAGGAGAAGGCTCCGCGTACGCACTGGGACATGCTGCGTGAGCGACGCTCGATCGCCGAGCTGGAAGACTTACTCGCCGAGCGGCTCGACCTGCTTCGCTCAGGTGCACTGGGACCGAACTACAACGCCGGGTCGAGCTCGAAGAAGACCGCCTGAGCTTAGAAAATCCCACCGATCGAAATCGGGTCCGTCAACACGCGCCCCGACGAGTGCAGGGCGATAGCTTCAAGACGATATGGATGAGCGGCTGCGCGGCCGCCGCTGCAGCACCGATTTCAGCTGCTTGGTCCGATACTCGATCCCCCAGGCCGTGGTCAGCAGCAGAGCTTCGGCGACGATCCCTTTGCTCATCTTCGAGTCGCCGTACTCCCGCTCGACGAAGGTGATCGGCACTTCGACAACGCGATAGCCCGCTTTCAACGCCCGCCAAGCGAGATCGACCTGGAAGCAGTAACCTGCGGACGCGACATTGTCCAGACCGATGCCGAGCAGAGTTTGGCGCCGGAAGACCCGATAACCACCGGTGGCATCCTTCAAGGGAATGCCGAGCGCGATTCGAGTCCAAAGGTTGCCACCACGCGATAAGAACTCGCGGGATTTCGGCCAGTTGACCACCTCGCCGCCCTTCACCCAGCGCGACCCCAGAACAAGGTCAGCATCGGTGAGCGCGTCAAGCAATCGAGGCAGTTGTTCCGGCTGGTGGGAGCCGTCGGCATCCATCTCGACCAGGACGTCGTACCCAGCGTTGGTTCCCCATTCGAAGCCGGCCAGGTAGGCCGCGCCTAGGCCCTCCTTGCCCAGTCGGTGCATGACGTGGACATGATCATCGGTAGCCGCCAAGGCGTCGGCCAGTTGGCCCGTTCCATCGGGTGAGTTGTCGTCGGCGATCAAGATGTCGGCCGACGGGACCGCGGTCCGGGTCCGAGCCACTATCCGTTCGATGTTCTCGGACTCGTTGTAGGTCGGGATGATGACCAGGGTTCTGTCCCGGCCCGCGAAACTCGGATCACTGGGGTCGCTCACCTGCAGTCTCTCCTCTACCGGCTAGCCGGCACTGTCGCGTCGGCCGCCTCACTCTCCGGTGCAATGTCTGATCCATCCTGGCGTACCGGTTCAACGGGCTGCGACCGTCTGGCCCGCATCCGAACGCCGGCCACGATGCAGCAAATCAATCCGAGGGCGGCGAGCAGTCGGTCGAGCCAAGGCGCTAGATGGATGGCCGGGGTGAGCTGTGAGCGGAGCGGCATGCTGACCACTGTTGATGCCGCAGTGAACTCGCTGGTTCGAGTGACGATCCGGCCTTGCGCGTCGATCAGCCCCGAGACGCTGTTAGTCGTCGCCACAGCGATCTCGCGCCGAGCCTCCATTGCCCGGGCCCGGGTGATGGCGAATTGCTGCTCGATCTGTCCCGTACCGCCGTAGGTGGCGTTGTTGCTCTGGACCAGCATCAGTTGAGCTCCGCCGGTCAACACCGAGTAGACGGTACGGTCGTAGGCCAGCTCGAAGCAGATGACATCGCCGATCTTGATCGTTCGGTCGGGAAGTCCAACCTGGAGAACACCCGGCTCCTTGCCAGGCACCGATTGGGCACCGACCTGTTTGAGGATTGGCAGTACTGGCAGCAGCCGGCTCCGAAAGGGGATCCATTCCCCGAATGGGACGAGATTGCGCTTGTCGTACCGGGCCGTGATGCCATGCTGCGGATCCCACCACAAGGCGGATGTCTGGCGCTCCTCCTCTCCAGGACCCGACATCACGGCACCAACGAAGATCGGCTTACCCGCGATTTCGGCGGCGGCTTGAACTGTCTGGCCGGTGATCACGTCCTTGGTGGGGTCGATATCGGTCGAGTTCTCTGGCCAGAGGATGAAGTCGGGGGTGGGGATCTCGCCGAGCCTCGACCGTACGGTGAGGTTGACCGTTTCTGCCAGATGGTTGTTGGTCACCGAGCGCATCCGGCCGAGCGCCTCTAGGCCGCGGCCGGGGACATTGCCCTGAACGATGCCAACGTTCACCGATCCCGCCGCAGTGGGCTGCGGTCGTACGAAGGTCAGCGCAAAACCCGTGCCAACGAGTACTGCGATGACCAGTAGGGCGGTGCCAGCCCGTCGAAGCGCCTGCCGCTTTACCCGGGAATCTGTCACTTCACCCATGAATTTTCGTGGGTGAAGTGACAGTTTCCCACGTAAACGTGGGAAACCGACAACTACCCATGCCACCAGCTGGCCGATCAGGGCGACCAGGAAGGAGACTCCGGCGACGCCGATGATCGGCAGAAAACCGGCGAGGGGTGTGTCCACAGCCGTGTAGGCGAGGCGGGTCCAGCCGAAGCCGCCAAAGGGGATGCGTGAGTAGGCGTACTCGATCATGACCCAGCAGCAAGCCGCGGCGAGCGGCCAGATACCCAACCTTGACGTGAGATGAATAGCAACGCCGAGCAGGCCGAAGAACAGGGCCTCGAAGGCGATCAGTAGGACGGCGATCCAGGCGCCCAACACATGAACCCAGCTGACTGTGATCGCCAGCATGGCGAACCCGAAAACGTAACCCACGCCAAAGGCTCGCCGATTGGTGATGTCTCGTACGGACAGGGTGAAGGCCGGCAGCCCAATCAGCAGCAGCGGCCACAGCCCGTACGGCTGCCAGCTCAGACCGACCGCGATGCCGGCCGCGCCGGCAACCAGGTATCGCACGAGCAACGCACGGCCGCCGGATAACGGTGATGCGTCGACATCGGCGACCGCTGACACGTGCCGAGCCTACCCAGATGGTCTGGTTTCGGAGCTCTGATGCAAGGGAAGGCCGAAGTCGCTGGGACCATAGATCTGTCGGCCACCGACGATCGTTGCCCAGCACGCCGGCAACGCGGCTCCATCATCAAGACGCGGCAGGCCGCCCCTTGAAGCGGAAGTGTCAAGATCGCGGCCCTCCCAGATCGCAAGATTGGCCCGCCATCCGGGCAATAGCAGGCCGGCGTCGTCCACCAGGCCCGCTCGATGCCCGCCGAGCGTGGCCGCGGCCAACGCTTCAGCGATCGAGAGTCGTTCCGCCTGCTGCCAGTGCGCCGCAGCGGCCCTTACAGTCGCCCAGCTGGCAATGGGCGTCACTGGCGAGTCCGTGCCGAACGCCAGTTGGACACCAGCCCGGACCATGCTCCCCCACCGATTCATAGTCGCTGCCCGCTCAGTTCCCAGTCGCTGCTCGTACAGTTCGCCGGGCCCGCCCCACAGCGCATCGAACGCGGGTTGCATGCTGGCAACCACGCCGTACTCAGCGAACACTTTGATGTCTGCTGGGGCAGCCATTTCCAAGTGTTCGAGTCGATGGCGGGCTCGCCGCAGGGCATCGCCGCCAACCACCGAAGCCGCCCGGCGAAGGCCGCTGGCTGCAGCCGCCACCGCCTCGTCGCCGATGCAGTGGAAACCGCCCTGGACTCCGGCTTTGGTGCACGCGACGAGATGATCGGCCACCTCCTCATTGCTCAGATACCGGACGCCACGATCGACCGAACCGTTGCCCTGATCCCGATATGGCCGGAAGAGCGCCGCAGTACGAGATCCCAGAGCCCCATCGATGCACAGATCCCCCGCCAGCCCGGCTGCCCCGGCTAACCGGGCTTTGGCCAGCGATTCGGTGCTGGCCAGGTCACCCCAGTAGCTGATCACCTCGATGCCCTGCTCCGCTGCGACATCCCGGACCCGAGCTATATCCTCGATCGGGCCAAGATGCGGGCCGGCTATGTCATGCACTGTGCCGACTCCGGCCGCGGCCGCTTCACCCAGCGCGATAGCGGCGTCCATACGCCGCTCGGCATCGGAGAAAAGCCGGTCCATCCGGCCGCGAACCAGGTGGTGTGCTTCGCGACTCACCAGTCCATCCACCCGATATCCATCCAGACCGACGATCTGCGGAAGTTGATCTTGGAGTGCGGTCGAAACGACCGCGGAGTGGACATCAACCCGGGCGAGGTAGACCGGAATCGGTCCTGCGATCTGGTCAACCTCCGGGCGGGTCGGCGGCCGGGGGTCGGGCCAGCCGCGTTCGTCCCAGCCCTGGCCGACGATCACCCGGCGACGCGGATGTGTCGCAACATAGCCGGCGAGTGACCGCAGAACCTCCTCCCTACTTTTCGCATCGTGCAGATCCAGTCCGGTGATTACCTGCCCGGTCTGAATAACGTGCAGATGAGCGTCGACGAAAGCCGGCGTCACGAGCCGGCCGTCAAGATCGACTTCGGGTGCGCCCGGTGCGGCCGCCCGAGCTTCGGGCAGCGAACCGACGTAGCCGATTCGATCGTCGATTATGACCAGCGCCGACGCCGACGGCTCGAGCGGAGAGTAGACGCTCCCATCGCGAAGAATTGTGATGGAAGACACGCGCGTCTTGCCCCTGCGCAGCGGCACCTCGATCGGTCAGATCTGCGGACGATCCTCGAACGGCACCGAGAGAACCGTTGTGGTGTGCGTGGTGACCTTGCCGTCGGCCCGGATTCTTGCCAGTACGGTCTCCAGCTGGGCCATGCTCTCCACCTCCACCTTCAGTAAGTAGCTGGCGTCACCAGCCACCGAGTAGCAGGAGATGATCTCGTTGATGTGCTGCAGCAGTTCGGGGGCGTCATCGGGTTGGCTCGGATCGAACGGTTTGATCGCGACGAATGCTGTGACGTGCAAGCCGAGTTCCGCACCGTCCAAGACCGCGCGGTAACCCTTGATCACGCCGCGCTGCTCGAGGCGGCGCACCCGTTGCTGAGCGGCCGAGGTGGAAAGGCCGGTCTCCTTACCGATGTCGGTGTAGGACATCCGACCATCCCGCGCGAGCAGCGCGAGGATGCGGCGGTCGAGCTTTTCCATGGTCGTATCGTGCCAGGATTCGGATGTGGGCGATCGCAGGATCATGCTGCTGGACACGGCATCGTTGTATTTTCGCGCTTATTTCGGTGTTCCTGACTCATTTCGTGCGGCCGATGGAACGCCGGTCAATGCCGTGCGCGGTCTGCTCGACTTCATCAGCCGCTTGGTTGGCACCTACTCTCCCAGCCACCTCGCCTGCTGCTGGGACAACGACTGGCGGCCGGCTTGGCGGGTGCAGCTGATTCCCTCATATAAGGCACACCGAGTGGCGGCGCCCGGGCAGGTCGGCGTCACCGAGATGGCCGCCTCACCGGACACCAGCGCCGAGCAGGCCCCGGATAATCTTGCCGTCCAGGTGCCGTTGATCTTGGCCGTGCTTGACAGCCTCGGGATAGCGGTTATCGGCAAGGACGGCTACGAGGCTGACGACGTACTCGGTACCTTGTCCAGCACATCGCCCATTCCCGTGGATGTGGTCACCGGTGACCGAGACCTGTTCCAGCTCGTCGACGACGCGCGGTCGGTACGGGTTCTCTACATCGCTCGCGGGGTCGGCAACCACGAGCAGGTCAATGAGGGGTGGGTGCGAGCGAAGTACGGCATACCGGCGTCGGCCTACGTCGACTATGCGATCATGCGCGGCGATGCGTCCGACGGTCTGCCGGGAGTTGCCGGCATCGGGGATAAGACCGCTGCCAGCCTGTTGAACTCCTACGGCAGCCTTGACGGGATTCTGGCCGCGGCCAGCGATCCGCAAACCAAGATCAGCGGTGCCATCCGGTCCAAGCTCGGTGCCGCGATCGACTACCTCGCCGTCGCACCGGCGGTTGTCGCGGTGGTTCGTGATCTTGAACTGGAATGCGACTGGGATGATCTCCTGCTGCCGCGTGCGCCGCGGGATCCCGACAAGTTCGGAGAACTCGCCGAACTTCTCGAGCTGGGCGGCAGTGCCGACCGTGTTCTGGCGAGCCTCCGTGGTGATCGCTGAGCTAACCGAAAGCGTCGGCCAGTGGCTGGGCAGTCCGTACGCAGTCCCGCTCGGTTCCGGCCCGGATCCGGCGCAGCTTGTCGCAAGGCTCGATCCGAACGATCGGCCGTCGGTGCTGTGGGGCAACTGGTTCGGCGGCGGAGTCGTGGCGTTCCGATCACCGTTACGGACGATCACTGGGAGCACGGCGGCGGATGTGATCGGGCTGGTCGACGATCAACCCTTCATCGCCAGCCCTCCCGATCATGGCGCAAACGCACCTCAGATCGGCGGCGGCTGGTTTAGCTGCCTTGGCTTCTCGGCTGGCGCAAGCATTGCCTACTTTTACGATTCACTGCTGCGATGGGAGCCGATCAGCGGTTGGACCTTCGAAACTCTCGGCCTTTCTGGCCGGAATGCCCGCCTCGAGGCGGAGCTCGACGCCTGGCGGCGGCTGCTCCGAACGGCTGGCGACACTACCCCGCCACGCGTCCTGGCCGCGCGCTTCACCACAATGGCCCCGCCGGCGCCTACCCAGCTGCATTACCTTGCCAGCATTGAGGCGGCCATCGGCAGGATCAACGCCGGCGAGTTCTATCAACTCAACTTGTGCACCCGGCTGATGTCGCGGTCGGCTGCCAGCCCACCAACGATCTTTGCGGATCTCGCTAGTCAGCTGCATCCTGCCTACGGCGCGATGATGTTGACCCAGGCCGATGACGATCGTGGGACGCCGGCTCGAGCAATCCTCAGCATCAGCCCCGAGTTGTTTCTTCGGGTACGTGGCCGGACGGTAACTACCTCTCCGATAAAGGGCACCGCGGCTCGCCAGCCTGGCGACACAGACGCCCCCAGCCTTCGCGCGTCGGCGAAGGATGCGGCGGAGAACATCATGATCGTCGACCTGATGCGAAATGATCTCTCAAAGGTCTGCCGGCCGGGCACCGTTCAAGTCGATGAACTGCTCGACCTCCAACCTCATCCTGGTGTCTGGCATCTGGTGTCAACGGTCACTGGTCAACTCAGGAAGGGCGTCTCGACGGGGCAGCTGCTCCGCGCCACATTCCCGCCAGGATCCGTGACCGGTGCTCCGAAATCCTCGGCGCTGCGCGGCATTGCCGATCTCGAAACGTACGAGCGAGGTGCCTATACCGGAGCACTCGGCTTGACCAGCCCCATAGCGGGCGCTGACTTCAACGTGCTGATCCGGACGTTGGAATGCCATGGAGATCGCATCGAGTTGGGTGTCGGCGGTGGGATCACGGTTGATAGCGCGCCGATCACGGAATGGTACGAATGCCTGGCCAAGGCCGCGCCGCTCGTGTCGGCGCTCGGCTCGCGGCTTGATCCCGACCTGCTGGCGACGCCAGCTCGACCCAGTGATCGACAGCTGGCCGGCGGGCTGCTGGAGACAATGCTGGTCATCGGCTCATCGGTGCTGCGGCAGGCGGCGCATCTCGCCCGACTTGACCGTTCATGCCGCGAGCTCTATGGACACGGCGTCCCCGATGACCTAGCTGGCCGCATCGCCGCGGTCGTGGCTACCGACCCTTCTCCTCCACCGCGCCGGCTCCTCCGCGTCATCGCCCGTCTCGGCGTAACTGGGCTGACCCTCGACGTGTCCCTCGAGCCGCTAGCCGATCAGGATCGCAGCTCCAGCCTTCGCAGTACGGAGCGATCGGCGGCGGCGTGGCGGCACAAGTGGGCCGATCGGGCTGAACTGACCGCCGCCGAAGCCCGCACCGCGCCTGATCTACCGTATTTCCTGACGCCGGCCGGCGGCTCGGACCGCTTCGTAGCCGAAACGTCACGAGGAAACGTCTTTTGCGCTGACCCAGACGGCACCTGGCTGACGCCCCCATTGGACGAACATGTGCTGCCGGGGGTGACGAGGCGTGACGTGCTGGACATCTTCGCTCGGATCGGGCTTTCTCTGCGGATCGAACGCTTTGCGGCAAGTCAGTTGCAACGCTCTGCTTGCGCTTTCTGGACGAGCAGCATTCGCGGTGCCGTGCCGATCTCCGCCGTCGACGGGCACCAGCTGCCACCCTCAGACGAGTTCGTGAGAAGAATCAATGCCGAGCTAGGAACCGGCTGACTAGTCTTTGCGAGATCGGTCCTTTTCGGCGATTTTGCTAGCCTACGGATCTCCGACGACGTACGTCCGATCTAGTGTGTGGTGCCGAGCTGGCGGTAAGGAGGGGTCCGGGATGGCCGCCTCTTCTCGCCGGTCGAGTTTTCGTGCGGCCAGCTTCGCACTGACCGGCGCCGCTGGCACGGTTGGCGGAGAAGCAGTCATCGCTGCAATTGCCCTGGTTGGCGTCGCAGTTGCGCTGGCCGGCGGGCCGCAGTGGGTGGCCGTCCTATTTGCCTTGCTCGCCCTGACGGCGGCGGTGGCCTCGGGATGGCAACGGCGGCGCATGGCGATCGACGATCGCGACATCGAGCCGGTTGGCTCCAACCTTTTATCCCGGATCCTGATCGTCTTGGCGGGGGCGGTGGCGGTGGCAACCGCAGCTGAACTGGCACAGCCGGTTCTGCTGTCAATCGCCACAGTGTTGCTGGTCTTGGCCCTGTTTTCTGAGCTCGCGGTGTCGGCCATCACCATCGCCGCCCGGCCGTATTCGGCTCATCTGCCAGGCATCCGGGTGCGCAACTATCCACCATTCATGCCGCGATGGGTGTATCTGGTCAATACAGCGGCAGTGGCCCTCTTCCTCCTCTGGGCAACGTCCGTTGGCTGGCTGCCGAGTTGGCTCGTCATCGTTGCCAGTGTCGTGGCGGTACTTGTCGAGGCAACATTGAGCGTCGACGGCCTGCTCAGACTTCGTGCGCGCCGGTCCGCGGAGCATTCCTTGCCAAAGATCCTTGCTGAACTTGCGCCAACGTTCCTGCTCTACTGGGAAGCTCCCCGGGGATCGGCGCACCAAATAGCAATGTGGCTTCCCTACCTTTCCCGCTTGAACCGCCCTTTCATGGTCGTGTTGCGCACGCCAGACACCTTCGCCGAGACGGTGGCACTGACATCGGCACCGGTGCTGGTCCGGCGCTATGTCAAAGAGCTGGACGTGTTGATCACGCCTGGCCTGAAGACGGTGTTCTACGTCAACACCGCGCCGAAAAACCTGCACATGCTTCAGTACCTCGGAATCAACCAAATCCAGCTCAATCATGGCGATAGCGATAAGGCGCCTAGTTATCGGCGGGTTTTTAGGATGTACGACAAGAACTTCGTGGCGGGCCAGGCGGCGATCGACCGGTTTGCGAACAATGGGGTCGCGGTGCCGCGAGAGGCTTTCGAGATCGTCGGGCGGCCCCAAGTCGAGACAGTGGAAGTCGAGAAGGCCCCCATCGCAGTCCGCGAGCTCAAGCGGGTCCTCTACGCGCCCACGTGGTACGGCTACTTCGAGGACTCCCGATACTCCTCACTACCGGTGGGCGCACGGTTGGTGCAGGCTCTGGTGAATCGCGGCTGTGCCGTCATCTTCCGGCCGCATCCATGGATCTGGCGGACGCCGGCTCTGCTGGCCGCGGCCCATCGTGTTGATGAGCTCCTTGCCAATGATGCGGCAGCGAGCGGACGGCCACATGTCTTCGGACCTGCGGCGGCAGCGGGAAGCATCCTCGACACCTTTAATTTCACCGACGCATTGATCTCTGACGTATCCAGCGTGGTCCCGGACTTCCTCTACTCCGAGAAACCGTTCGCGATCACCTCGATGGTCCCCGATGTCGGTCGAGACGAATTCCTGGCGGACTTGCCGCTCGCCCGGGCCGGCTACGTACTGAATCGCGATCTTGCCAACCTCGACGCGGTGCTTGACGACTTGCTGGTGAACGATCCCGCGGCCCAGCTCCGGCGTCAGGTCAAGACTTACTACCTCGGCGATTTTCCGGCTGAGAGTTATGCCGAAGGCTTTCTATCGGTTGCCCGCCGTTACGTCTGAAGATTCGCTCGGTACTCGCTTATTGCACGAGGTGCTGGTTGCTGGGCCGTGGCTCGCTACGATGACAGCTTGGTTCATCCGCTACCGACAAACCTGAGAGACGCACGTGCGACGGATCCTCATCCGGTCATTCAAGGACCCATTCCGGGCGGCTAGCGCGGAGGAAACCCTGACCAAGAATCTTATCGGCGACAACGTCGGCAATCTGGTGTTCAGCCAGGCGACCTACCGGCTCCTCGCCACTCGGGATGCTCAGGTATCGACATCTCGACTGGGCAGGCAGTCGGTGAACAGGATCAACGAAAGGTACGACCACCTTGTCATTCCGCTGGCAAACGCATTTCGGGTGAGCTTCCTGGCGGGCCTTGACGCGCTGAGCGATCTGATTGAGGGGCTTACGATCCCGGTGAGTGTGGTTAGCGTCGGCGCACAGGCCACCGTCGAAGGCTCGTACAAGCACGCCGACGACATCGCGCCCTCGGTGCGCAGGTTTGTTCGTGCAGTGCTCGACCGGTCGCCTTCTATCGGAGTTCGGGGCGACTTCACGCGCAACTACCTTCGCAATCTCGGATTTGGCGACGAACATGTCGATGTCGTCGGCTGCCCGTCGCTCTACATGTATGGTCCGAACCTCAGCATCAAAAAGAAAGTTGAGGCGCTCAACGAACAATCCCGGATCGCCCTCAATGTTTCGCCATACGTCAAGTCGGTGGGACCGATCGCTATCGATCAGGCAACCCGCTACCCGAACCTGGTGTATATGGCCCAGAACCGGGACACGCTGGCGCTTCTGCTGTACGGAACCTATCCGGAAGCGAATCATCGTAAGTACGCCGCGGTCGGCGTACCGGTGACCTTGGAGCACCCCCTGATCCGCGCGGATCGGGTCCGATTCTTCCTTGATCCGCACACCTGGTTCACCACTCTGGCCGACTACGACTTCTCTTTCGGCACCCGCATTCATGGCAACATCGCTGCTCTGCTTGGCGGGACGCCCGGCCTGGTGTTGGCCCACGATTCGCGGACGCTCGAGCTGGCCGAGTATCACTGCATCCCGTGGCGCCGCCTCGACAGCGATGTCCGGCTCGATGCCTCAGAGCTTTACGCAGAGGCCGATTGGGAGCCGTTGAATGCGGCGCAGGCGGCCAACTGGGAGCGTTTCGCTACGTTTCTGAACAAGCATGAGCTTCGCCACGTGTACGAGGACGGGGAGGATGGCGGCACTGACTTTGATGCCGCACTGGCTGCGGTCGACTTCCCTCCCCCGGTCCGGACCCTGATGGGCGCCGAACCGGAGGAGCTCTACGCAATGAAGCAGGCGCTGGCCGGCCGCGGTGCCGCCGGCTCCACGTCGGCACAGGCTCTGAGAGGGGTCGTACACAGCGGACTGGCCAAGGCCCGCAGACTGACGCGTCGTCTGCGCAGCAAGGTTCGATGAGGTTTTGGCCCATTAGACAACCTGTGGTCGCCGCATCGCCCTGCGAAATGCGCCTATTCAAGTAGTAATTGATCGAACTGCTTGGCCAACACCGAAAGATCCCATTGAGCGATGACCTCAGCAGAGACGTGACGCGACTGTCCGCGCCACGACGACTCATCGGCTGTGATCGCAAGGAGCCGGTTCGCCGCCTCTTGAGGAGTGTCGACCACCCACTCCGGCGGAAATAATGTGCGGGCACCGTGATTCATGTGGGCAAAGAACGGCCAGTTGCGGACTACTGGGATAGCACCGCTGGCAGCGCCTTCGACGATCCCCACACCAAAGCTCTCGCGCACCGATGAGCTAAGTATTGTTCCCACCCGGGTCAGTGCGGTCGGCACGTCATCGGTGCGTCCATAGCGTTCCACCGCCCCTTGCGATTCGAGTTCCTCAAGCTGGCGAGAGAAAGCCTCTACATAGCGGCGTGCCGCCTCAGTCTGATGGCCTGGTGGCTCGTCGCCGATTAGTAACAGCCGGTATCGCCTATCCTCGCGCCGTATCCTTCTCAGCACTTCGAACGCCCACAAAACGTCCTTGGCGATCGCGCTGTAACCGATCAGTCCGACTGTGAATCGCGCATCATCAGCCTTTGGCTTGTCAAACCTCTTCAAATTCACCGCGTTCGGAATGACGTGCACTGAGGGTCCGCCAGGCTCCAACAGTGCTGGAACCTCAGCCACGGCGAGATCCTTTAGGTGCTCGCTGACAAAAATCAGATCGTCGATTCGTGACAGGTCCAATGTATGGGGCCACAGTGAGAACGCCTCGAAGCTGTGCAGCCGCAAAATCACTTTCGTAGTGCCAGGATCAATGAGAGTTAGCACCCGAGCAAACGCTGTGCACCAGTCAATGAAAAGAACATCGGCCCAATCCAGGTGCTGGCGGACCCAACGCTCGACCACCTTCTCGGCCTTAGGATTTCCGGCCAAGATGGGTTCAAGGAACCGGCGAGGGTCGCGCGCTAAGGGTGCCGCCTGGCCGATGTCCCCGAGGCTGATGACTCTCAGCTCTACGTCTTCGCGCGCCTCCAGGCGTTGGCGCAGGTCGCCGAGAAAGTTCGTGTTGCCATGGGTGGCGAGCATTAACCGAAGCGGTCGGTCCTGCGGTACCGGTCTAGCCGGCTGGCGGCGGCCACGTCGAGCTGCCACCTTGCTGAGGGCCACGCTGCTGCGAAGTGGCGACGTGAAACCAGCCGGATCGTGGGCAAGCGGAGACTCAGTAGTGTCGTAGTGGAGGGCTCTGTGGAAGGCCAATCGGGTGGCTTGCAGCAAGGACCCGGTTGCCGCCTCTGGCTTCCCGCGGGCGAGCAGCTCATCGGCGTAGCGGAGCTCCGCGGCATACGCTCCCACTACATTCCGCGGCATGTCGCCTAAAACGATGGAACGCTGCACGAGGCCACCGAGCAGATCAGCTCGAGACCTGGTCGACCCAAGTCGGGTAAGAACATCTTCCGTCAATCGACCTGCGGCTGCAGCCTCACCGGCATGCTGCAGCGATGAGATCACCAGGACCGCTAGTCCTACTCTTCGGCTGTTCGACAGCACGGAGCTGAGCAAGATCCGCTGCCAAGCGGCTTGAGAGGCGCGCCACTTCACAGCCGGCGAACCAGCAGCTGCAATCACGAGTTGCTTGGCAGTTCTGCGGGCGTGCGCCTTAGTTGCGGCTCGTACCTCTCTGGACGCGAGCTTTGCCCGCTTCCAGCGCGTCACCATGCGGGCTCTGCGGTCGAGCTGCTGAGCCTCGATGATCTCGAGTAGCGAACCGATGCCGTACCAGGCCTCAACCAGGGGAAGTCGGCGGGCAAGTTTCCAAGCCGAAAATATGGCAGGGCTATCCAGCGCCACAACGGCTACGGCGGCACGAATCTGCTGAGCCACCCATCGATCTCGCTGCACGTGCAGCCAAACTTCACGCGGAAAAGGGCCTGCCTTGGTCGCACGATGAAATGAAGGCGGATACTCGTCGGTCACCGACCTCAGGGAACGTAATCCATCTAGACCAAGGCCCTGGTGGCTAACTTCGACGTCTGTCATGCCGGCGAGAAAGACCTGCAGCCCGTACTCGTGCAGTCTTGTGACTAACTCCGCCAGTGACGCGTATCTCGGTGTCCAACCAGCAATTAACAGTACGCTTTTCACGCAACCGCTCCGGAGCGATGCGCCTCGTAAATAAGTGCCTGAACGGCGGGCCGGAGAATGCCACCACGCTCAAACTGTGCCGCATAACCGCGAGCGGTCAACCGATCGTCTGTGGTTGCCTGCCTCGCCAGTCGTGCCGCCAGCCGAAATGATCGGTAGATCCCGTCAATGTCCGTGCCGTATGCCCCTGTCCATAGAGGGTAGCCACTTAGAAGCACCGAGGCGTCGTGTTCTGTCGCGTGTCCGGATACAATTGGCAATCCTGTGGCCATGTACTCATAGACTTTGCCGGAAGTCACGTACCGGCCCCCGACATGCATGAAGATCAATGCATCCCAGCTTGAATACAAGGCTGCGAGGTCGCGCTTGGCAACTGGGCCTCCGTACGTTACTCCCTGATCACGGGCCGACCCGACGATATCCGTGATTCCGTTAGAAGCTCGATTAGCACCGGACCCGCTATGGCCTCGAAATTCGAAGCGAGCGTTAGCAAGCAAGGGATCATCTGCTCTGGCTCGTCCCCAAGACTCAAGGACCGCACGTAGCATGTTCGCATAGATTCTCGCGGTGCCGAGGTAGCCGAAAACCAACGGTTGTTCGTCAGGCGGCGGGTGAGGAATGGGGGGCTGGCTTGCCAGATCAAAGCCGTTCCGTACGACATGAATTCGCTCGGTCAATTCCGGATACCACTGTCGATAATGATCAGCGATGGGCTCATTTACGACCCACAGAGCGAGCGCATCCTCGAGCGTCGCCGCCTCGATTTTGCCCGACCGCGACTGGGGAGTGAACGCCTCCGTTCCCTCGACGACGTCAATGGACCAGCCGTCTCGATAGTCGACGGCATATCGCACACCGTGTGTGTCGAACATGTGCCGAGCGATAGAGAGCAAAACGTATGGTGGACAAGTCGCCAACACCAGATCGATCGGCCGAGCTTCATGCACCGCCTCGGCTGCCCTAATCAAAGGACGCTTCCAGGCGCCGAAATGACGTTCGGGAAAATCCCGCTGAGATCGAGCTAGGTATTCGCGACTCCAACCGGCCGGGTCGAGAGCGCGTTCCTTGGAAAACCGTCGGATATCGGTTTCTTGATCCGGTCGGAGCAAGCGCACTTTCTGAATCTGAATTCGTTCGTCCACTTCGTCCATGAGGCTGAAATCCAGGCCGAAATCGCGCCGCCACGCCTCGTCGTTCAGATTGATTACTGTCACATCCCAGCCTGCGGCACAGAACTGGTTAGCTGTCTCTCGAAGCCGGTAGGCCGAACTCTTGGCGGCCGGCGGAAACCCGAACGCCAAATAGAGCAAATGCGGACGCTCAGACAATGTTGCCATCCGCCGTATTGGCGACACTGTGCAGCTGCAAGCTTTCCGGTCTTGGTTGGCTGATCTCCAGGCCAGGGGCGGCTGCAAGCTGGTTCGCCAATACATCAACGACCCGCTGCGACGCCGCCCCGTCGCCGAACGGACTGCCCGGATCCGCAGCCGGAGCCGAACGCGTCGCCACCTCCTGCCAACTTCGGAGAGCCATGCGGTCAGGATTTGGCACGAGCACATTCCAGCCCGCGCTGAGCGTCTCGGTCCATTCTGTCTCCGAACGCAGCGTGGTGCACGGACGTCGAAGTAGCAGCGCCTCCTTCTGCATGCCCCCCGAATCAGTCACCACGCCGACAGATCTGAGCACGGCAGCGATTAGCTGGGCGTATGGCAGCGGGCGTCCAGGGCTGATTGCACCCCGATTCAGTCGCAGGCCCCAGGCTGACGCCCGAGCCACAAGCCTGGGATGGGCGAAGAGCGCGACAGGCAACGGCAGATCCGCCAACGCGTCGATCAGCGCCGATAGTCGGGCCGGGTCGTCAGTGTTCTCCGCCCGATGAAGCGTCGCGACAAGGTACGGCCGAGCAGGGTCGATTCGTGCAGGGAGGTCAACAGGTGGCTCCTCGAACAGCACCTGATCGCGGATGCGCAGGCATATGTCAACCATTACATCGCCCACCAGAACGCTTCGACCGCCCAGATCTTCTCGGATCAGGTGATGCATTGCCTGCTCGGTGGGTGCCAGCAGCAGATCGGCTGCGTGATCGGTGAGGACGCGATTGTGCTCTTCGGGCATGCGGCGATTGAAGGAACGCAAGCCAGCTTCGAGATGGGCGACCTTCAAATGTTGTTTGACAGCTGATAGCGCTGCGGCCAGCGTCGAGTTTGTGTCGCCGTACACCAGCACCCAATCCGGATGAAGCGCCTCGAGCACAGGATCCAAGCTGCCGAGCAGCGCGCCCGTCTGGACACCGTGAGTCCCTGATCCCACACCCAGGTGGAAGTCCGGTTCGCCAAGCCTGAGGCCGGTGAAGAAGACGTCGGAGAGGTCGACGTCATAGTGCTGGCCAGTATGAATTACCAGGTGTTCGTGGTGCGTCGCATTGAACGCCGCCGAGATGGGCGCCAGTTTGATGAATTGCGGGCGCGCCCCAACGACGCTGACGACCTTCAAGGAACCACTTTCCACTTTGTCCGAGCTGGCCACCTGAGCCGCGCATGAGTCTAACCGTCGGACCAGTCCTGGGGCCTAAGGACCGGCGGCAGGCTAGCATGAGCGCGCTGTGTTGCGCCAAGGAGTTCTCGCCATGTCCCAGACGGTCGACGGTCTCATCCCGCCAGCCCGTCCGGTGATCGACGAGGAGGACATCGAGGCGGCCGTGCATGTGCTGCGCAGCGGCATGGTGGTTCAGGGCCCGGAGGTCGCCCGATTCGAGGAAGAGTTCTCCACACTGGTCGGCGGGCGTCATTGCGTGGCAGTCAATTCCGGGACCTCGGCGCTGCAACTCACCTTGCTCGCTCTGGGAATCGGACGAGGCGACGAAGTCATCGTGCCCTCCTTCTCTTTCGCAGCAAGTGCAAACGCCGTACGTCTCGTGGGTGCCGAGCCAGTCTTCGCAGACATCTGCGATGAGAGCATGACGATCGATCCGGCCGCAGTCGAGGCAATGATCGGGCCTAGAACGGTCGCCATCATGCCGGTCCACCTCTACGGGCTGCCAGCAGACATGCCTGGACTCGAACCGATTGCCCAAAGGCATGGCTTGGCCGTGGTGGAGGATGCGGCGCAAGCGCACGGTGCCCAGGTTGGGGGTCGTTTCGTTGGCGCGATCGGAACCGCCGGATGCTTCAGCTTCTATCCCACCAAGAACATGCATTCGCTGGAAGGCGGTATGGTCACGACGGCAGACGCCCACCTGGCTCGTACCGTGCGCCTGCTGCGAAATCAGGGCATGGAGCAGCGATACATCCATGAGATCGTCGGCATGAACGCGCGGTTGACCGATGTCGCCGCAGCGATCGGCCGCAGCCAGTTGCGCCGATTGCCCGGCTGGACAAAGCAGCGACAAGCCAACGCCGCAGTCTTCGACGAGAGTCTCCGTGGAGTGCGCACACCCGCTGTCCCGGCGGGCTTCCATCACGTCTATCACCAATACACCGTTCGGGTGCCGCGGAATCGTGATCAACTTCGGATTCGGCTCGGGGACCGCGGAATCGGCTCAGCCGTCTACTATCCGATCCCTATTCACCGCCTACGGCCGTACCTGGATGACGACGGCCGGCCGAATCCACGTTGGCAGCTGCCGGAAACCGACCGCGCGGCGGCCGAAGTGCTATCCCTACCGGTCTACCCCGCTCTCTCTGACGCCGACCGCGATCGGATCATCGACGGCGTCAACGAATTGGTCGCGGTATGAACCGCACACGTCTGCGCGCCGGACTGATTGGTCTTGGTGCCATGGGTCGACATCACGCGCGCGTCCTGTCCGAGCTCGACGGAGTCGACCTCGTGGCAGTCGTTGCCCCCGATCGTCCTGACCGGCCACCGGATCGCGTGCCACTACTCGATAATGTGCATGATCTCATCGAGGTCGGCGTCGACTATGCCGTGGTGGCCTGTCCGACCGACGCTCATGAGGAAGTGGGGGTGGCACTCGCCGAGGCCGGTATCTGCGCCTTGATTGAAAAGCCGCTCGCTCACACCGTCCAGTCCGCTCGCGCGCTCGTTGATGCCTTCGAAACCCGTGGCCTGATCGCAGCCGTGGGCCACATCGAGCGGTACAACCCCGCTTTACAGAGCCTCCGATCACGCCTCTGCGCAGGCGAGATCGGTGAGGTCTACCAAGTCGCTACTCGGCGGCAGGGACCGTTCCCATCACGCATCAGTGACGTCGGCGTCGTGAGCGACCTCGCATCCCATGACATCGATCTCACCGCTTGGATCACCGACGCGGACTATTCGACCGTCTCAGCGCGAACTGCGCGGCGCAGCGGGCGTGAGCATGAAGACATGGTGGTCGTCGTCGGCGAGTTGGAGAACGGCACAGTCGTCAACCACGTTGTCAACTGGCTGAGCCCATTCAAAGAGCGGTTCACCATTGTCAGTGGCGAGCGTGGGTCATTTGTCGCCGATACGCTGACCGCCGACCTCACCTTCTATGCGAACGGTGCCGTTTCCACGTCGTGGGAGGCGCTCCGCAACTTCCGCGGTGTCGCCGAAGGCGACGTCACTCGCTTTGCCATAGCCAAACCAGAGCCGCTGTTGGTCGAGCACGAACGCTTCATAGCGGCGATCTGCGGGGCGACCGCCGACATCGTGACGCTTGGCCAAGCGAGCCGGACTGTTGAGATATGTGCCGCAGTGCTCCGGTCCGCAGAATCCGGTAGCACCGTCAGTACGGGCCGCAACTGAGATGTCCAACCCCGACGTCTCCGTAGTGATCCCGGTCTACAACACGTTGCCCTATTTGAATGCCTGCCTCTCGTCAGTCGTCGATCAGACGCTCGGCCTGGATCGTACGGAGGTCATCGCTGTCGACGATGGTTCGACCGACGGCAGCGGCGAGGTCCTGGATCAGTACGCTGCAACCCGTCCCGGGAAGTTTTCGGTCATTCATCAGCCAAACTCCGGCGGGCCCGCCCAGCCTTGTAATCGTGGACTGGACATGGCCAGCGGCCGTTATGTCTTCTTCCTTGGAGCCGACGACTACCTGGGAACCGATGCTTTGCGCCGTTTGGTTGAAGCTGCCGACGCCTGGCAATCCGACGTGATCTTCGGGCGAGTGGAAGGCGTTGGCGGACGAAAAGTCGATCAGCGCATTTACACGCGCAGCGAACCTGAT
>JBKPML010000053.1:0-20133 GCA_046732135.1 Actinomycetota bacterium | reverse complement strand
GCGGCACATCGCGGTCGGCGTTGGCGAGCCGCCCCGACGGTGCTGCTCAGTGAGCTGATCATGAAGGGTTCTGCAAAAGCTAAGGTCTACGCCAAGGCGCTGGCCGATGTCAGCCTCGCCGCAGAGGGACTCGGCGAGCCGACGCCGCGGACAGCGGGCAACGCCGCCATGGCCGCCGCAGCGCAGCTCAATGCAGTGTCACCACGCCCCGAGCGCGTCGACCGTAACCGCCCCGAGTCCGCTGAGGGACGAGCCGATCTTGATCTTGGTTCGATCGACCCGCTGACCCCCGGTGCCTTTCCCGGCTTCGGCGCATCAACACTGCCAGAACCCGTACTTCTGGCGCGCCCCAAGCCGGTGGCGGTGGACAACACTGATCAGCCGTCTTCAACAACCAACAGCGAGGAGTCTGAACCGGAGGAAAAGCCAAAGTCGGTCGAGGAACTACTGGCCGAGCTCGATGCGCTCATCGGATTGACGGATGTGAAAGCTGAGATACATCGACAGGTGGCGATCCTCCGCGTCGAAGGGCTCCGCCAAAAGGCGGGGTTGAAGTCGCCGACGATCACCCGCCACCTGGTCTTCGTCGGCAACCCGGGAACCGGCAAGACCACCGTGGCTCGGTTGGTCGGGGGTATCTATCGGGCGCTAGGCCTGCTGTCAAAGGGTCAGCTCGTCGAGGTTGATCGCTCCGAACTGGTCGCGGGATATCTGGGCCAGACGGCAATCAAGACGGCCGAGGTGGTCGCCTCTGCCGCCGGTGGTGTGCTGTTCATCGACGAGGCCTACAGTTTGGCGGGCGACCAGTACGGTGCCGAAGCCGTCGACACGCTGGTCAAGGAAATGGAGGATCGCCGCGACAACTTAGTGCTGATCGTTGCCGGCTATCCCGATCCCATGGTGATCTTCATCACCCAGAATCCCGGCCTGTCCAGCAGGTTCCGAACCACGATCGAATTCGATGACTACAGCGACGACGAGCTGGTCCAGATCTTTCTCCAGATGGCTAGGGCCACTGACTATGACGTCACCGAGGACTGCCTCCGTCGGTACAGAATGATCTTGAGCACAACGCCACGTGGTCCAATGTTCGGCAACGGGCGGTTCGCTCGGAATCTGCTCGAAGCCGCAATCGGCCGGCATGCATGGCGGCTCCGAGACGTGGCAGAACCTACCGTCCGACAGTTGCGGGAATTAGTGGCAAGCGATCTTGACGATCAAGATCGTCTCGAATCCGAGGAGCAGTCACGGCAGGATCACCCCGAGGCGGCCACTGTGATCCAACCAACGACGGACGAGGTCGAAGCAGCGGATGAGGAGGTGCGGTGACGCAGCCGAACCCCTTACCGTCCGGCACTGTCTCGACGGCGCCCCCGCCCGGTCCTGTTTTCGTGGCGACCGGCGCGTCCCGCTCCGCGGTGCCTGCTGCCTCTCCTGACGCGGCGAAGCCCAAGGCGGCGCCTCGGCGCAGCACCCCACAACGGCTTCGGCTGCTCAGCAGTAGCGTCATTTTGGCCAGTCTCATCTTCGGAGTGGTCGGCGCTCTGATCTTTAGTTATCTCGCCTATTCGCTCGATCGAGCCCAGGATGACACCGATCAACTGATCCGGGTGCAGAAAATTCAGACCAATCTGCTGGCTGCCGACGCAATGGCAACGAATGCCTTCCTGGTCGGGGGTCTCGAGCCGCCGGCCCAGCGGGCTGCTTACGAACGGGCGATCGAGGAGGCAAGCTCACTCATCCCGGAGGCAGCTCGCGCCCAGCCCGCCGACGGAGCAGCGTTGTCCGCGTTGAACGACGAGGTGGTCCGCTACGCCAGCAGGGTCGAGCAGGCGCGTGCCAACAATCGGCAGGGCTTGCCGGTCGGCGCTCAGTACCTCCGGATCGCCAGCACCGAACTTCGTGCAGTCGCCCTACCGATCTTGACCAATCTTGTCGATGCCAACGGCTCGCGGGCCAGCGCCGCAATGGCAACGCGTGTTCCAGGGATTGTCTTCGTGGTGCTCGGGGCATTGGTGCTGGGCGGATTTGTGCTGGCGATGGTTTGGCTGGCGCGTACCTTCAAGCGGTGGATTAACCCGACGCTGCTGGCCGCCGGCTTGGTTGTGTTTGTTGCTCTGATCGGAGCGGTGCTCGTCCTGACCAGCACAGCCTCCAGTGTCTCGGACCTGCAGTCCGGTCCGTTCACCCGGCTGACCCTGGTGACCCGAGCCCGGATCGAGGCGAACAACGCAAAGTCCAACGAAAGTCTGACCCTGATTGCCAGAGGCTCCGGTGCTGCATTTGAGGAGGCATGGCAAGGGTCCGCGAAGCAGGTCGAGACGAATCTCGATCAGTCCGGAAATACTGAGCTGAGCGCGCTGTGGCAGGACTACGCGAAGGTTCACATCGCAATTCGCGAGCTGGATGACAGCGGAGAGTGGGACAAGGCAGTCGACCAGGCAACCGGATCGAGCAAGAACTCGGCTAACACTCGGTTCGCCGCATTCGACTCCCCGGCGACCACTTTCGTCGACGATATGGCCAGGTCGACCCGAGAACAGCTGGCCGGACCGCGAAGGGGTCTGGCCATCGGTGCGGTGTTGATCTTGGTGGCCGGACTCGCGGCCGCCCTGCTCGGGCGACACGGTATCGCGGATCGTCTGCGGGAGTACCGATGAGGTATTCGCTCGCGCGGGTCGGGATCGTTCTGGCGCTGATGTGCGTGCTGTCTGCATGCGGCGTATTCCGATATGAGTCGACTCCGGTCCCGCCTCCGCCAGTCGGCGACGCGCCGGCGTCACCCAGTGCCGGGAGCACTCCTGCCAAGTGCGGCAATCCCCTCGCGTCATACCGGCCAAGCGGTCGCCTGCCAAAGGGCGGCGACATGCCGAGTGGATCGACGATGCGCAAGATTCAGGACCGGGGCCGCCTGGTCGCCGGGGTATCGGCGGATACCTACCTGCTGGCCGCGCGCAATCCGCTCACCGGCACGATCGAAGGCTTCGACATCGACATGGTAAAGGCGATCGCAAAGGCGATCTTCGGTAATGAGAACGCCTACCAGCTCAAAGTGATCACCGCCGCCCAACGGATCCCAGCCTTGCAAGACGGAGACGTCGACATCGTGGCTCGAAACATGACGATCAACTGCGAGCGCTGGAAGCAGATCGCTTTCTCTACCGAGTACTACCGTTCCGGCCAGAAGATCTTGGTCCGGAAGGGCTCGAAAGCGAACTCCCTGGCTGACCTTGCCGGCCGGCGAGTCTGTGCGCCTCGCGGCACCTCCAGCATGGATAACCTGATCAAGCTCGCCCCCAAGGCGATCCCGGTTGCAGCCGACAGCCATACCGGCTGTCTGGTGCTCTTCCAGCAGGGGGACGTCGCAGCGATTACCGGTGATGACACAGTGCTCGCCGGGCTGGCTGCCCAGGACCCGTACGCCGTTGTTCCGGAGCAGGCGGCCTTCACCGAGGAACCGTACGGCCTTGGGATTCCGGCCAAGAACGTCGACTTCGTACGTTTCGTCAACGCCCGGCTAGCGCAACTGCGCTCCAGCGGCGACTGGACCGATATCTACAACCGCTGGCTTCGAGATCCGTTGGGTCCTGCACCAGCTCCGCCCAGCGCGGTCTATGGCAGGCAGCCATGAGCGTGACCGGCCCGGCGACCTCTGGCCGGGCCAGCGCGCCTGCGGCACCCGGCAGGCTCGGAACACCTCTCGACCCGGACGCCGCACTGGTCTATCTCGACGCCCTCGGACGGTGGCGCGAGGAGCGTAAACGGGAATTGGACGAGCTCGATCAGGCGGCGCTCGCGGCTCGAGACGGCACCCAGCTAACGAGTGACATCGCGCTCTCGATGGCTCTCTGGAAGGCAATCTCGGATCGGTGCGAACTGCTTACCGCGATCTGGAACTCCGGCCGCGCGGGATCCATCGACCGGGAACGCATGGCAACGCTGATCTGGGCACGTCTCGATGCATCGCTCGACACCGGCCTAGTGGGAAGTAGGTTTGACGCATCCGGACTGGTGGAGTCGGGACAAATCGGCGGCGGCCAGGCCTCGGCTGGGCTGGCGGTATCCCTTCCGGAGGCCTGCCGCCTATCTGATGCACTCCTATCTCAGCTGCGGGTTCGACTCGGGCTCGACCCAAGCGGGGCGGTGATCACCGAGCAGATCCGTCAGTTGCGGGCCCAGATGGAGCGGATCCGAGAGCAGATTGATCTTGAGCCGGCTGGAACCAGCCAGCAGGCCGCAGCCGAGCAGCAGTCCCGCCTGGCACGTCGCCTCAAAGACATCGCCGAAAAGGCCGGCCGAGGCGGCGATGTCGGTGGACTCCTGGGACCGCTGGAGATCGAAGCGGCAACCTTCGAACGCGACCTGATCGTTGCGGCTGCCCAACGCCGAGAAGCGAGCGCGAAGATCGAGCAGGCGCGCAGTGCCCGAGCGGCGCTACAGGCGCGCGAGGCCGCACTCACCACGCTCGTGGAACAATGCGTCGCTGCTGTCGATCCCGCCCCGCATTATGCGGTTCCCGACGTCGACGCCTTGCAGGTACCACCCGAGACTGCCGAGCAGTTGGACGGCTACCTACGCCGGCTCGAGCAGGTGGGTCGTGCCATGGCGAAGGCTCAGCAGGCATACAGCCAAGCACTCCATGATCATGATGAGCTGATCGCGCGGTTGGACGCGTACGAGGTGAAGGCTGAGGCAACGGGAGTGGCCAGCCAGCCCGAGATTATCCAGGTGTACGAGATGGCCCGCAGCGAGCTGACCCGCCGGCCGACTCGGATGCCGATCGCCGCTCAGCTTGTCACGCTCTACGCCACCTACCTGCAGACCTTCGAATCGACCGGGCAACATGCAGGTCAACAACGAGAAACGGGGACCTCGTGACGGCGTGTACGCAGCCGGGCTGTACCGGCACGATCGTCGACGGTTACTGCGACGTCTGCGGCAGTCCGCCAAGCGCACCAGTATTCGCCCCCGCCGCGGACGCGGCACGCCCAGCACCATCGCCTGCCCCTGCGGCGCCGCAACCTTCGCCTGGGCAACGTCTGCCGGACCCGACGCCGGCTTCGCCAAATCCCGGTGAGGAGGCGCCGGCACGATCTGTCGCGCCAGCGTCGACCAGAACTCGTGGCTCGGCCAGGCTCGGCTCCACGGCGCTAGGTTCTAGCCGGCTGGCCGCGGCGGGCTCCAAGATCACCAAACGTGTCCACTCGGACTCTTCACGGCTACGCTCGGCGCGGCTCGGCGCCGGATTGACTCGAGTGCCTCCGGCGCCGGTGATCGACGCGTCGCAGGCGATCATGAAAAACCCGCAGATCCCGGAGGACAAGCGTTTCTGCCCGAACTGCGGCTCGCCGGTCGGACGGTCCCGGGACAGCCACCCGGGGCGGGCCGAAGGGTTCTGTCCCAAGTGCGGGAACGCGTACTCCTTCAGTCCCAAATTGAAGCCAGGTGAACTGGTCGCCTCTCAGTACGAGGTCGCCGGCTGTCTGGCCTACGGGGGGCTCGGCTGGATCTATCTTGCTCGGGACAAGAACGTGTCCGACCGGTGGGTGGTGCTGAAGGGACTGCTCAACACAGGTGACCAAGACGCGCTGGCCGTGGCGATAGCTGAACGCCAGTTTTTGGCCCAGGTCGAGCATCCGTTGATCGTCGAGATTTACAACTTCGTGACTCACGGCGACGCCGGCTACATCGTGATGGAGTACGTCGGTGGCACGTCACTGAAGCAAATCCTGAAGAACCGGATGCGGGCGGCCGGCGGTGCGTACGACCCGCTCCCTGTTGATCAGGCGCTGGCCTACATCGTAGAAATCCTGCCAGCCTTCACCTACTTGCATGATCTTGGCGTGGTCTACTGTGACTTCAAACCAGACAACCTGATCCAGGTTGGCGACTCGGTCAAGCTCATCGACCTGGGCGGTGTGCGCCGGATCGATGATCAAACCTCCGCGATCTATGGCACCGTCGGCTACCAGGCGCCAGAGGTTTCGCAGGTCGGCACCACGGTTGCCTCTGATATCTACACGATCGGCCGAACGCTGCTGGTGTTGATGATGGAATTTCGCGGCTATCAGACGAAGTACGTGGCGAGCCTGCCCCCGATTGATGAGACACCGCTGTTCCAAGATCACGATTCGCTCTACCGACTCCTCGCCAAGGCCTGCGCACCGGATCCAGCTGACCGGTTCGGATCGGTTGACGAGCTACGCGTGCAGATGCTGGGCATCTTGCGAGAAGTCGTCGCGGAGAAGACGCCCGACACAGCGCTGACGTCGGCGTCCTCGGTACTCTTCGAGGCCCCGGCCATCACCAGCGAGGCACCGGAATGGAACGAACTGCCCGCGCTGCGACCGGACACAAGCGACCCGCAGTACGCCTGGCTCAGCAACATCTCGCTCGACAACCCCGCGGAGCGACTCAACGAGCTTCGGCGGGCACCCGCGACCTCGGCCGAAGTGCTGCTGGCATGCTGCCATGCCGCACTCCAGCTGCGAAAGCCTGAGCTGGTCGAGGAGTTCGTCAACCAGATGTTGAGCACCGACCCGTGGGAGTGGCGGGCTGTCTGGGTCAGCGGCCTGGCCCACCTTCAGCGGCGTAACTTCACCGCTGCACAGGCCGCTTTCAACGCCGTCTACGGCCAGGTTCCTGGAGAGCTGGCGCCGAAACTGGCGCTCGCTTTGGCCTGTGAACGCGGGGGCGAGGATGCGATTGCCGAAGCGCTCTATCGCACATGCGCCAGCACCGATGCCAATTACGTCGCGCCGGCTGCGTTTGGCATGGCCCGGATCCGAGCCGCTCGCCACGATGTAGCAGGTGCCGTGGCCGCGCTGGATCTAGTGCCGTCGACGAGCCGGAGCTTTCCGGAGGCACGCCGGCTGCGCACCATCCACCTGTATGAGTCCGACTCGGGACTACCGGCGCTTGCCAAGGCGATGGATAGCGTCAACGGAGTGCAGCTCGATCCTCGCGAAAAGGCAGAGCTCACTGCCGAAATCCTCAGCCGAGCGCTCGTCGAAGTCGGACGGAGCGGACCGAAGCAAAACGTACAGCTCGGTCTCTACCACGCCACCGAAGAGTCGCTCCGTGATGGGTTGGAGGCGACGTATCGGTCCATGGCGGGCATCGAGACGGACGAGGCTCGTCGCTATGAGCTGGTGGATCAGGCCAATGCCGTGCGAAGGTGGACCTTGCGATGAGCAACCCGACGAGCTCGCCCGTCCCACCAACCACCGTCGATTCGACGAAGGGAGGTCAGGACGGTCAGCAGGAGGTCCCGAGTCCGACCTGTCCGAACTGCGGCAATTCCGTATCACCAAGCGCAAGCTTTTGCGAGGCCTGCGGCGCAACGTTAACGCCGATCACTGCCCCGGATAGCGGAACGCCAGCTGAGTCAGGCGAAGGACCAGAGGGCGATACCGACCAGCCCGATGAGCAGCTCGAGTCCCCCATCAGCCTGTCCGGTTCGATCCAATTCAGCACTCTTGAGACCGATCCGCAGAATCTCGACGACACCGTGGTTATTGCGCGCCCCTGCAGCAACTGCGGTGGCCGCATTGGACCAGACGGCTACTGCGAAACTTGCGGCACCAAGGCCGCGACGGAACGCGACCATTACACCGAGAATCCGGCCAGCTGGGTAGCCGCTTGTTGCGACAAGGGGGTCCGGCACTTCCGCAACGAGGACGCGACTGCTGTCGCCGCCGATGGAGATAGCCACGGTCGAGCGATCCTTGTTGTCTGCGACGGGGTTTCAACATCGATCGACTCGGATGTGGCCAGCCTCGCTGCCGCTCGAGCGGCCAGAGACATATTGCTCGCCCACAAGCCGGCTGGCATGGGTGTGCCGGCCAGCCGAGCCGCTGCGATGGCAAGTGCCCTGGAGGCTGCCGCCGCCGGAGCGAATGCCGCCGTCATTGACAACACCGCCCAGGATGGGGATGGCGCCGCGTCCTGCACCTTCGCAGCCGCGGTTGTCGAGGCAGACCTCATCGTCTTCGGTAACGTCGGCGACAGCCGCGTCTATTGGATCCCCGATCGAGGGGGTGCAGAACAGCCCCGAGAACTGAGCGTTGACGACTCGTTGGCTCAGGCCCGGATTGCTATGGGCGTTACCCGTGAGCAAGCAGAGAGCGGGCCACAAGCTCACGCCATTACAAAATGGCTTGGTCGCGACACGCCCGACTTCATGCCCCGTACGGGTTCGATGGACGCGGTTCGGCCAGGATGGGTGGTGGTCTGCTCGGATGGTTTATGGAACTATGTCTCCGAAGCCGCGGAGCTCCAAAACCTGATCACTGAGCTCAGCGCCATTGATGACGATCCGCTCGGCCTCTGTGTCGAATTGGTTGCGTGGGCGAACGACAAGGGTGGAAAGGACAACATTTCCGTCGCCGTGGCTCGCTTGGCTTGACGGTGCCGTCGCGAGGCACATCTCGTCCCTCACAGCACCGTCAATAGCGGGTGCCCAGCAGAGCAAACAGGTGCCGGAGCAATGCATGGCCAGCAAGACCCCGCATGTTCTGCGGTAGCGGCGGAGATCGGGGGCCGCTTCCCCAGGCATACTGAGGCCGACGACTGATAAAGAGGAAGCTGATCATGGCTGAATTCAGTGCAACCGTCTACCAGAACGAGTTCCTGCCTGACGGCGGCACCGATGTCAATGCGATCGTCACCATCAGCTGCTCGGGCGCCGGATCGGCCGGTCAAACCGGTGCCGGCGACGCCGGTGAGATCATCATCGTTGACACATCAGGATCGATGGGCCGCACCAAGTTGGAGGCTGCCAAGACAGCTGCGTCAGCGGCCATCGAACAGATCCTCGATGGAACGTGGTTCGCAGTGATTGCCGGCACCCACCAGGCCTACCTCGCCTATCCCCCGGTACGAACAGGCACCGGCATGGTCCGGATGGACGCCCGTACCCGCTTCGAGGCCAACCAAGCGGTCAGCCTTTTCCGGGCCGATGGCGGCACCGCCATGGGCACCTGGCTGACGCTGGCCGGACGACTGTTCGAGTCGGTACCGATGCTCGCCCAGCGCCATGCGATCTTGCTCACCGATGGCGAAAACCACAATGAGACGCCAGACCAACTCACCGCGGCGATCCGTGGCGCGACCGGCAAGTTCGAGTGCGACTGTCGGGGAGTCGGAGTGGACTGGCAGGTCGCCGAAGTGCGCCGGATTGCTCAGGCATTGCTCGGCACCGTTGATATCATTCCGAGCCCCGAGCAGATGGGGCAGGTGTTCGCCGAGCTGATGCACCAGGCCATGAGCCGCGGCGTGGCCAACGCCCAGCTCCGGGTGTGGTCACCGCAGGGCGCCAAGGTCCTGTTCGTCCGCCAAGTCTCTCCCACCCTGGAGGACCTGACATCGCGTCGCATCGAGGTGAACCCGCTGACCGGGGGTTACCCGACCGCCTCATGGGGAGACGAATCTCGCGACTACCACATCAGCGTCCGGCTTGCCGCCAAGGCGGTCGGCCAGGAACAGCTAGCAGCTCGAGTTCAGTTGGCCATTGTCGATCAAGTCGTCGCACAAGGTTTGGTCAAAGCCAAGTGGTCAGACGATGATCACTTGACCACCCGGATCAATCCGGAAGTCGCGCACTACACCGGGCAGACAGAGCTGGCTCAAGCCATCCAGGATGGTTTGGCTGCGAAGGCCGCTGGCGACGTGGACACTGCCACGGTTAAGCTCGGCCGAGCCGTACAGCTCGCGGCGGAAACCGGCAATGAGGAAGCGACCGCCAAGCTGCGCAAGGTCGTCGACATCGACAATGTCGAGACCGGGACCGTACGGCTGAAGCGGGCAGTCGACAAGGCAGACGAGATGGCCCTGGATACGGCCTCGACCAAGACCACGCGAATTCGAAGCTGACAAGCTCAACTCTCCGGACAGGACAACCTGATGACAGCGGTATGCCCCGCAGGACACACATCGCAGTCCGACGACTACTGCGACGTCTGCGGGATGCCAATCGGCTCGGCCACGGCCACGGCGGAGGGTGCCGTGCCACCTCCGCCGACTGACTCGCCTACGCAGGCGCCTCCGCAGACCAGCACATCAGCTCAAAACTGTCCGAACTGCGGCTCGCCGAACACCGCCGACGCGTTGTTCTGTGAAGCGTGCGGCTACGACTTCACGACTGGCACGATGCCCCGCCCGGCTGCAGCAGAACCGAGCGAACAGACTATTTCCAATCCATCTTCGCTGCCAGGAGAGGTGACCGCGAAGGCGCCGCCGAATTCCTTCGACTGGGTTGCTGAGGTCTGGATCGATCCGGCCTGGTATGAGGCTCAGGAGAGTCCCGATCCCCTTCCATCGGCTGGCCTGCCCGAGATCGTGCCACTGCGCGCCACTTCGGTTCTGGTTGGTCGGACCTCCAAGACCCGAAACATCCATCCCGAAATCGACTGTGATCCCGACACGGGCGTCAGCCGACGGCAATGTCAGCTGACGACAGACGGCACTCGGTGGTGGGTGGAAGATCTCGATTCGGCGAACGGCACCTTCGTCGGTTCGGCGGCCGGCGCCATACCCGAGGATCCAATCCCGGTCGGCGTCAAGCGCGAATTGAACGCAGATGAGCGGCTCTACATCGGCGCTTGGACGCGCCTGGTGATTCGGCCCGCCACCGACGAGGAGAAGGTAACGGGATAGATTCCTAGCTGCGAAGCGAATCGCGGGAGGATTTTGTGGAAGTCAAGGTCGGTATGCAGCATGTCACCCGGGAGCTCGTGGTAGAGACCACTAGCTCAGCCTCCGACGTTGAGAAGGCCTTCGGTACGGCGATCAACGACTCGGGCGTGTTCAGCTTGACCGACGAGCACGGCCGTAAGGTTCTCATCCCGGCTGACCGCATCGCCTACGTCGACATCGGCGAGGAGAACGCCCGTCGGGTCGGTTTCGGAGCTGTCTGATTTCTTGTCTTCGCTCGCGCGAGCGCGCTCATAAGACCCTGTCTTCCTCACTACCCAGTAATCGCAAATTAGGGCTGCAGGCCGAGGGTTTGCATGCGGCGGGTGTGGTTTTCGACGAGCCGGGTGAACATTCGGCTGACGGCCGCAAGGTCCAAGCCGGGCCGATCGACGGTGCCAGTCAGCAGGCTGGTCAGGGCGTCGCGACTGGCAGCTACCCGCTGTGCTTGGCTCAGCGCCTCGCCAACAAGGCGCCGGCCCCACAGGGCTAGCCGTCCCGCCACCTTGGGATCTGTAGCAATGGCGGTCCGTACCTTGTCGATTACGAAGTCAACGTGGCCGGCATCGGCAAGCACCTCGTGGACGAGACGTCGCGTGTCGGTGTCAACGAAAGCCGCGATTTCCCGGTAGAAGTCGGCCGCGAAGCCGTCTCCGACATAGGCCTTGAGCAGGCCCTCCAGCAGATCTTTGGGCTTGGTGTAAGCGTGGAACGCATCGAAGGCCGACTGGAACGGCTGCATCGCCTCCAGGACCTCGACCCCACGCCGTTCTAGGTGCTCCCGGACCTGTTCGAAGTGGCCAACCTGCTGCGCCGCCATGGTGGCCAGATGGACCTTGTCAGAAAGATCTGGGGCCATCCGGCCGTCTTCGGCGAGCCGCTCGAACGCAGTCAGAGCTCCGTAGGCGATTAAGCCCAGGAGGTCGACCGCACCCTGCCGGTACGCGGCATCATCGGCCCATGGCTCGGCAGGCTCCCGCGGGTCCTGACTCATGGGCGCAGCCTAATGGCCGGGATTAGCGCACTTGGCGAGTTCGAGAGCAGCGGAGAGCACCAATCTATAGTCGCTATCAGCCGCACGATCAGGGCCACACAGCCGCTAGACTGACTCGGAAATCCGCGGCGCCGGGCTCGGGGACAACGTCGCCAAAGGGTGGCAAGCGGTGCACTGCCGCTTCAACAGCCGCCAACCAAGGGCACACACCGAAGGCACGACACTGAGCGAACAAAGCCGGCCAGCCGATCGAAAGACGTTCCGCGATCTGGGCGTTTTGCCCTCCATTGTTGAAGCGCTCGCCCGATCCGAGATCGTTCATCCCTTCCCGATTCAGGCGCTGGCCATCCCGATCGCGCTGACCGGTACGGACATGATCGGTCAGGCCCGGACAGGTACCGGCAAGACGCTCGCCTTCGGCGTCACGATTTTGCAGCGCATCGTTGTTCCGGGCGAACGTGATTACGCCCAGTTGGCCAAACCGGGCGCGCCGCAGGGTCTGGTGATCACGCCCACGCGCGAGCTGGCGCTGCAGGTGACTGACGACCTTGTTTCGGCCGCCAAGCAACGGCCCGCACGCATCGTCACGGTTTACGGGGGCGTCGGCTACGACACACAGCTCGAGGCACTGCAGGAGGGTGTCGAGGTGGTCGTCGGGACGCCGGGTCGGCTCCTGGATCTCACTGATCGCGGTGCCCTCGACCTGGGGCACATCAAGGTCCTGGTCTTGGACGAGGCTGACGAAATGCTCGATCTCGGGTTCCTACCGGACGTGGAACGGATCTTAGCGAGGACTCCGGAACTCCGCCAGACCATGCTGTTCTCCGCCACGATGCCGGCGGCAATAGTGACTCTCGCCCGGAGGCACCTGCGCCACCCAGTCAACATCCGGGCCGAGTCTCCGTTGGACACAACGACCGTCCCGACGACGGCGCAGTTCGTCTACCGGGCACACGAGCTTGACAAACCCGAAGTTGTGGCACGAATCCTGCAGGCGGAGAACCGCAACCGTGTCATGGTCTTTTGCCGGACGAAGCGGACCGCCCAGCGGCTGGCCGATGATCTTGTCGAACGCGGCTTTGCCGCCGCTTCCATCCATGGCGACCTCTCCCAGGTGGAGCGTGAAAAAGCACTGCGAAGGTTCCGGTCCGGACGAGTGGATGTCTTAGTAGCAACAGACGTTGCCGCCCGCGGGATCGACGTCGATGGCGTCACACACGTGATCAACTACGAGTGCCCCGACGATGACAAGACCTACGTCCACAGGATCGGCCGCACTGGACGAGCTGGAGCCTCCGGGATCGCGATCACCTTCGTCGACTGGATCGACCGGCCGCGCTGGAAATTGATCAATAACGCCTTGGGCTTGCCGTTCGACGAGCCGGAAGAAACCTACTCGACATCACCACACTTCTATCACGACCTGGGCATCGATCCGGGCGCTAAAGGCCGGCTCACCGCTCCCCAGATGGAGTCGGCAAAGCGACCCAAGCGTGAGCGCCGGGACAGGCCCCGTACGAGCCGCGTTCGGCAGCGCCTTCGAAACGGCGTGCCGGTCGTTAGGACCTGACGACGTCGACGACCCCCCGCAGTTTGAGGCATCCGCCGGCCGCGGCAGAAGTTCCAGAACAGATCATCCCAAGATCGCTTCCTCGAGATATCTGTCTATCCCTTACCTCGCTGAACCGACGGGCCTGGCGATCACCACAAGGTTGTGATCGTAGCCACCGCGATCAGGGTGATAAATGCCCGTGCAGGTGATCAACACCAGCCGATGAGCACCGGATTGGTCAAAGGCTCGGCTGTCCGAGGCGAGCGCCTCCTTGGCAACCTCCTGGATCGCGACAACCCGATAGGCAAGGCGATGGCCCTCGCCCTCGAGTGTCACGTTGCTTCCGACCTTGATCCGGAGCAGCTTGGCGAAGAAGCCGATGCCCTGAGTAGCAGAGTCAACGTGGCCGGCGATCACGGTCGAGCCGAATGGATCCCCCGCCGACGCACTGCCGTCCCACCAACCCACATGGTTGACGTTCGTCGGCACCCGCAACTCGCCATTCACGGTTATGGCTGGCTCGACCGCAGCAGAGGCACCGCCATGCAAGGTCAGCTTCTCGGGTACGAATCGGACTCGAGTGCTCTTGGCGGGTGTTCCCTCCCGTGCATTCAGCACTGGTCGAGCCGAGGTCGCCGTCTCCCGAGAGCCCGAAGCACTTGACTCAGAACCAGACAGTGCGCCGCCGTCGGCTCCGCAGCCAACCAGCAGCAGGCTCAGCAGTGCGCCAGCAGTTGACTTCCAGTGCCGAGAGCCCAACAGTCCAGAATTCCGGCTAGCCATCTCGCACAAATCAACGGCAGACCGCGTTCTTGGGTTTCCCGATCGTCACCTCAGCAGGTTGACGTACACCGACGGTTCCTGGCCTACGGCCTGACCGCCGGTGCCGGTGTTGACCGTGGAGGGCTTGCTGGAACCCTTCGTCGTCAATTTGATGATGTGCACGGCAACGGTCATGGTCTTCTTGCCGGGGTCACCGACCGCGTAGACCCGGTTCAGGGAACTACCCTGCACCGTCAAATCGGCCGGGCCAAGGACTACCGGCTCCGACTTGCCGGTCGGCACAATTTCGACCTTGTAGGTCGCCACCGGAACGACCAAGTTGAGCGATTCGCCGTTGGCGATGTTGGCGAACAGCACCTTGTCATTCACCCGGATATCAGCCGGCGGCACGGCCGCGACGTGCGCCACCGTCAGCGATGCCTTGCCCTTGGGCACGGCGGAAAGGTCGTTCTTGAACGCGGTGATAACCGGATCGCCCGAACTCTGCGCGGGCAGATGCACGACCACGTCCCAGCTGGAGCCCGGCTTCACCGAGACTGTGCGCTCCAAGACAACCTCGCCATCATCTGAGAAGGTCACCTTGCGCTTTCCGGCTGCCACCGAAAATGGCCCGGCAACTTTCGCCGTCTCGAGCCCGGACGCCACCGAATCCCCGTCAATCGAGACATCCAGCTTCTTGCCCGGCAGGCCTTGCACGATGAAGATCTCCGCCGAATCGGCCGCGTAGCTCGGCCCCGCAATTAGGCCGGCGAACGTCAGAGCGACGGTGATCAGCAGCCCAACACCAGACCAGCGCGCGACGTTCCTCGATGACATAGTTCCCCCAAGGTGAATCTTGTGCTTCTCGGACGGCGAAGAGCTTCGCGGCGTAATATATGCGGTTCAGACCGTACGCGTCGGCCATCCGGAAAAGTCCTCGCAGCCCTGGCGATGCCGGGGTCGGACCACCGGGAGGAAGATGACGTCTGTACGGCCTCGCCTGCCAGCGGTCCGTCGGGCGCTGGGCGCGGCAGTGGTTTTGTTCATCCTCGGCATCGCTGGCGTCTTCTATAGAGTGGCCCCAAGTCTGCCCACCGATGCAGGCCCGACCAGCGGCAGTTCAGCTGCGGGCCGGGCCACCGGCGGGGAATCTTCCAGGGTTAGCACACCCACACCAGGTCCGAAGCAGAGCACGACGACGAAGGTCTCCTCCAAGGGGCAACCAGGGGTAACCAGCGTTGGGATTTTTCTTTCCGCAGCACCAGCCGCCGATGGCTCGTTCGAGATCACTGAATCAGTGATCTTGGCGGCGCCGACCACCACCCTGCAACTGCGAGTGCCGCCGATCAACGAGGGCGGACCGAGATTCGACTCCTTGCATCCGCGAGCAACCACGGTGCAGATCAGCGCCGCTGGGCAGCCGGTCGTGGTCCCCGGCGGTCAAGTCAGCGGGAATCTGTCGCTGCCGCTCGCCGTCCCGACGACCAAGCTGGCGCTGCGCTATCGGCTAATCGGCGCGGCGGCCCGTACACCGGGATCAATTCCTGGCCGTGCCCTTGGAGCCCTCGGCCCTATCGTGGCGGGAGTTCCGCCCGAGCTTCCGGTGGCGATTACCGTACGAGGTCAAACGGTCCAAAATCTGCAGTGCCCCCACTTGCAGATCAGCGATCAGGCCTGCTCCACCAGAATCCAGGGTGGCCTTCGAGTCAAGTACCTGCTGCCGTGGCAGCAGTCCGTCATCGTCGTCCAGTACAACATGCCGAGGCCTTGATGCCACAGCGCATGGTGCTGAACCCGGAGCTGCTTCAGCTGGCGCTCGGTGTGAATCGGATTGTCACCTACGCAGGCTACGTACTGCTGGCCGGCACGTTCGCATTCTGGTCCCTGGTTTGGCCGGACGGAAGGACTGACCGCCGGCTGGTAGGTCTGGCGGCAATCGGCACCGGCATCATGCTTGTCGGCACGATCGGCGCGCCGCTGATCTTGGTCTCGTTCGGCGATCAATTGATCGGCGATGCAGTGTCGCAAGTCGGCGGCACCGCGGCAATCATCCGGCTGGCCATCCTGGCTGCTACCGCGTTCTTTTTTGTCGATCTCATCCGATCAGCCATCACCGGATGGCGGCGAGGGATGGCGTTAGGCATCGTTGCTGTCCTAGCCATGACGATCGTCGCGCAGTCCAACGCGGTCGGTGGCCCATGGGAGATCATCAAGATCATCGCCACTGCCGGGCATATCCTGGCGGTTGCGGCCTGGCTGGGTGGTCTGGTTGCGCTTGCCGCGGTGCTGATTCCGCAAGACAACATGCGCGAACTCGACCGCCTAATCCCCCGATTCTCCTTGGTCGCGGTATTCAGCGTCATCACGCTGGTGATCACCGGAACGGTCCATGCACTCGCGATCGCTGGTGGGGTGAGTGCTCTGGTTAGCTCGCGTTACGGCTTGGTGCTGCTGGTAAAGATTCTTGTCTTCGGGCTGATGCTTGTGCTGGGCAACCATGGCCGCAAGTACGCCTCGCGCGTCGCCTTTGCGCGGCGCCACCTGCCAGCTTCGCAACTCGGCAAGAGCAGCGGTGTCAGCAGTCTGGCGGTCGTCATGGGCGCGGAGGTGACCATCGCATTCGTGATCTTGGCGACCACTTCGATCTTGGTGATGGTCGCCCCGCACCCCTAGCGCCGCAGTCGCTGGGCCAGCTCTTGGTAGACCTCTGGAGCGGTGGTGTTGCAACCAAGATCATGATCGAGCTTGCCGGTTCCATGGTAATCACTGGAGCCGGTCTGAAGCAGGCCAAGCTCCGCAGCGAGCGTACGCAGTTGTGCCCGGACATCGAGGTCGTGATCTTGGTGATCAACTTCAACGCCGTCCAGCGAATGCTCTGCGGTGAGCGCTGCCAGCACTTCGGCAGGAAGTACGTGCTCCCGGCCTCGGCCCCAGGGATGACCGATGACGGCGACCCCACCGGCCGCATGTACCAGATCGATGCCGCGCTCGATCTCGATGGCATAGCGCCGCACGTGTGCTGGTCCCCCGTCGGCGAGAAACCGCTCGAAAGCCTCTTCGCGATCGCGCACATGACCCGCCTTGATCATCGCGTCAGCGATGTGCGGTCGCCCAATCGAGGGCGAATCGCCCACTTCCGCTAGAACCGCCGCCTCGCTGACCGGCACCCCGAGTTCGGCCAGTTTCGCCAGCACACCGGCGAGCCGGCCCATCCGGCCACCGCGGACGCGAGCCATCTCGGTCGCCAGCTCCTGTTCGAACGGATCTGCTCCATAGGCCAGCAGATGGACGCTGTCGCCGCGCCTGGAGCAGGACAGCTCCATGCCCCGGACGACCTGCACACCAATCCGCTCACCCTCGGCAACGGCTTCGTCGAGCCCGTCGAAAGTGTCGTGATCGGTCAACGCCACCACGTCTAGGCCAGCATCCGCCGCCTTGCGCACCAACTCGGCTGGCGTATCCGTCCCATCCGACACCGACGAGTGGGTGTGCAGATCAATCCGCATACCTCAGAGGTAGGGTCGGCTCAACATTGTGCGTCCCAGCGTATCCCGTCGGCCGCTAACAAGCATTGTGGTCCAAAATATCCTGAACTGACCTGACCCCGAGTTGATCATCGTAGGGCCTCCGGTCACCCCATCAAGGGCGCTCACTCGCTCTCTCGCTCGCGTCCCTTCGGGATTTCACCCTTGACGGGCCTCCCTCCGACCCAAGATCACGTAGCTATCGGGGGAGGGAGGGGATGGCCGATCGCATCCCGCCACGTGGATATTGACTTGGAGCGGCCCGCGCGAGCCTCCAAGCAGTTGCCGAAATTGTGTCAGACCATTGTCAATTCGACGGGGTGGGCGAACACTCCTCGCAAGCAGGTCGCGAAGACGATCTAGGTGTGTTGCTCATCGGACTGCTCAGAAGTCTCTCGAGTGTGCGAATCTCGTCCTGGTATTCCATCTCGAGCTGCTGGTCTGAGATATTTGTGGTATCGAATCTGGCGATATTTCGAGTGAACGGCTCCAGCCGCCACTGAAACTCGTCACGAACCTTAACTAAATCTTGCTTCCATTCTTCAATAGAGCGGAGGCGTGAATCATACGGTTCTCCCTCCCACAAGGCGACGCTGTCGAAACCAATGTGAAGTTCGCCCCCCCTCCACCATATGGGATTTTGCTTGCCTGCTGTCGCGTAAGAACACAATTCCAGCCCGCGTACACGCGACCAAGTCACCTGGCCATGAATGCCACCTTTGACCAGATCTGATCCAGGGTCCACATTAAACCCAGTTGAGAAACAGTACGTAGCGAGACCATGTTTCAGCTCCGATGATTCCCAGGAGACTTCATCGTGCAAGGACGAGGCAACAAGGTACTCTGGCACAAGGCTGTCCTCTGCGAGGAGGAGCTTCTGCAATATCCTGAGCAAGAATTCTCCTGAATAGCAGGAGTCGAGCAGTACTACCAGTCCGTGGCCTCCCGGCACGGTTTCTTTTAGCTTGGCTAATGTTTCAAGGAGATCATCTACGCTGAAGTAGTTTTCGTCATGAAGGAGCAATGTGCCATCGCCTTCACGACCGTGCCCAGAGAAAGTAAAAGCAATTTGAGCACCATCAAATTTTGAATGGGTATCCGCTTGCTGGGCCAGCCAGCCTGCCGCTTCAGCAAACGCATCCGACACAGATCGGTAGGTGGGCTCGAGCCGGGTTATCAGGTGCCGGTGCCATGCATCCATGCCCCACTCCGTGGAACCCCACTCCTCCATCACCTGCAGATCTGCTGTCGTGCAGGCAAGCTGCGCTAGGGCCTTGGGATACATATAAGCCCGCTCACGCAAGAGCGGATGGTCCAGATAAGCAGCCAGCGTGCCGCTGGCCGCCACGGAAACATTGACTCGCCAATCGCTGAAAGTCACCCTGCGAGACTACGCAGTCAGCGACTAGCACTTGTCGGAAACCAGCCATGACCCACATCAAGGAACGGCTGACCTGTGCCGAATTTGGCGAGAGGCACCACAACCGCTACAGAGCGGACCCGGCCCCTGTCTTCCTAGGATGGCGCGCACAGGGACCGGGCCTCAGCTACCGTAAGCCGCAAGGTGGACAAAGGGCAACCATTGCTCCGGTAGCCGGGTCAGCCTGACCATGGCAAGAACTAGCATGGGCCTCAAGCATCGCCTGCAGGTGTTGATCGTTCCTAGGGCCTCAGCCCAGGTAGCCCAAGCGAGCCGACCCCTGCTGGCCGTCCCAATTGGAGGTTGCCATGCGAATGTTGCTTAAAGCCGTCCTCGACACTGAAGTTGGCAGCGAAGTCTTCCGCAGAGGGGAGGCAGCAGCGGCCTTCGATCAGATCCTAGAAGCTCTCCAACCAGAAGCTGTCTACGGCTTCGCTGAGGACGGACAACGCGCACTTTTCGCGGTATTCGACATGGCAGACCCCTCGCAAATACCGGTGATAAGTGAGCCCCTCTTTGCGCTCGGGAAGGCCAAGGTCACGCTGACCCCATGCATGAATGCTGAGGACATAAAGAAGGGACTCGAAGAAGCGACCCGTCGAATGGCTTCTATGCAAGGCCAGGCTGCCGAAAGCTCCGGGATGTGACACCGGGCGCTCAAGCAGAGGAGCCAGAGCCGCAGTCAAGAGCGGTGCTGACACGCCGCAGCCGCTCGCTCCGCCGTACCGGCCCGCTCGCGGCCATCCTGGCCATGCGGTGCTCGGTCCTTAACAGCGCTCCCGGCGCCGGGCTGGGCCGTCTATGTCGGGAAGATCGGCGCTATTCGGCCAGCAGCCAGCGCTGGAACTCCTCTTTGAGCACGCGCATCTGTTCGTCGTATTCGGGCGTGTGCGCGACGCCGCGCCTGCGCTCCGCGTCATAGGCCCTGAGGGCTTTGAACTGTTTCGGCAACTTGCGCACCCGATCGTAGGGGGTTTCGAACTTGGCCATGGATTCAGCCTCCTTATTTGACTCACCGTCAGGTGCGGAAAGACTATCGACAGCCTTTGCGTTATCAGCCATTGCACAGGGTTGAACGGGTGATCCGGTCCCTGTGGACTCTGATCACCTGCGCGCTGCCCAGCTGAACGGGAGATGCACAAGCAGGAAGATCATCGCGGCGATGCCGAAGTACAGCGTGCCCCGGCCG
>JBKPML010000052.1:0-16628 GCA_046732135.1 Actinomycetota bacterium | reverse complement strand
ACTGGCGTACGGGACAAGCCGTTCGATGGCTCGGCTGGCGCGATCTCTGGCGGCCTCCAGATCGCGGTCACCCTGCGGCAGCCCGCCGGGGACGAGTACGAGCGTCGCAGCGGATAGCGCCGCTGCTTCGTCAATGGCCTCTCGGTTTTTCGCCTCTACCGCCTTAGCGGCGGCCGGATCCGAGGTTGTGAAGAATCCGCCCCGGCACAGCGAAGACACGCGCAGCCCTGAATCCGCTACCAGACGGCAGGCCTCGTCGAGACCTACTTCAGCGAGTTGTTCTCGCCAGATCCCGATTGCGCCCAGACCTGCGTCGACACAGCCGCGGACAGCTTCCGGCAGCGACCAGGACGCGGTAGTCCGCTGGTTGAGCGAGAGCCGGCTGAGCTCAGCTCGCCCGCTCATCGAGCCATGCCGGCGGTCGCGAGTACTAGGCCAAGGCGGTGAGCGGCGCGCTCCGGGTCGGTCAGCAACTGTGCCTCGTTGGCCAGCTCGAACACCCGGGCCAGGTGGAAAGTCGAGCGAGCCGACTGCAGGCCGCCGACCATGACGAAGCCGTCCTGATGGCCGTTCAGCCAGGCAAGGAAAGCGATCCCGGTCTTGTAGTAGTACGTGGGTGCGGCGAATATGTGCCGCGAAAGCGCAAGAGTGGGTGACATCTCCCGGCGGTACCCATCGAGGTCGTCGGCATCCAGAGCGCTAAATGCCGCCGAGGCGGCAGGCGCGATGGCGGCGAAAGCGCCGAGCAGGGCGTCGGAATGATGTACGCCGTCGCCCTCGATGAGCTCCGGATAGTTGAAGTCATCCCCGGTGTAGAGCCGTACGCCCTCCGGCAGAGCGGCGCGCAATTGTTTCTCGTGGTCGGCCGAGAGCAATGACACCTTCACTCCGTCGACCTTGTCGTTGTGCTCACGGATCAGGTCGAGGAAGGCAGTCGTCGCGGTCGGCACGTCGGTCGAACCCCAGTAGCCGCTGAGCTGGGGATCGAACATCTCACCCAACCAGTGCAGGATCACCGGCCGGGTCGCCTGGCCTAGAACGGCTGAATAAACCTGTACGTAGTCGTCGGCGGTGCGGGCGAGCGCCGCCAGCTGGCGCGAGGCCATCAGGATCACCTGCGAACCGGCGCCCTCAACGAACTCGACTTGTTGGAGATAGGCACGGGTGACCTCACTGAGGTCGTTCGCCGGGCCGAGCAGCTGATCGGTGCCTGCTCCGGAGGCGATCCGAGCGCCGTGCTCCCGAGCCAGGCTCGCGCTTCGAGTGATCAGTTGCTGGGTTGCCGGCCAATCGAGGCCCATGTTGCGCTGGGCGGTGTCCATCGCCTCCGCCACTCCCAGCCCGTAGCGAAAAAGGTGCTGCCGGAACGCCAAGGTGGCGTCCCAGTCGACCGCGGCAGGCGCCCCCGGAACGTTCTCCCCGCGGGGGTCCGCAACGACATGGGCGGCGGCGAAGGCGACCCGGCTCCGGAAGGCTTCGGGGTGGTCCGCCCAGGCTCTCGGCTCGGCAAGCTCGATTTGCCGCCATCCGCCGTCGGCTTCGGGCAGTGCGATTGAGGCAGTGGCCGTGGTCATGACCCGAACCAATCAATCGCTACCCGGCGCCCTTGGGCAGAAGATGTCAAGCCGGCGTCGGCCAGCTGGAGCCCGCGGACTCCGGCTGCGAGATCGTACGGGTGGGGGCGGCCAGCGTCCACATCGGACAGGAACGCCTCCCACTGCGCCCGGAAGCCGTTGAGAAACTCCGCGTTATCCGGGATCTGTTCCCATTGGCTGCGGTAGTCGTCGGTTGTTGGCAGATCCGGGTTCCAGACCGGCATGGGCGTACCAACGCGTGGCTGGATGCGGCAGCCGAACAACCCGGCCACCGCGGAGCCGTGAGTGCCGTCCACTTGGAACTCGACCAGTTCGCCTCGGTCGACTCGAACGGCCCAGGACGAGTTGATCTGTGCGATCACGTCGCCTTCCAGCTCGAAGATGGCGTACGCGGAGTCGTCGGCGGTGGCGGCGTACTTCCTGCCCTGCTCGTCCCAGCGCTCGGGAATGTGGGTGACCGCTTTGGCAGTCACGGCCTGCACCTTGCCGAACAGGTTCTCCAGCACATAGTTCCAATGCGGGAACATGTCGAGGACGATGCCCCCGCCGTCTTCGGCGCGGTAGTTCCAGCTGGGCCGCTGGCCTGGCAGCAGATCACCCTCGAAGACCCAGTAACCGAACTCGCCGCGCACAGACAGAATGCGTCCAAAGAAGCCGGAGTCGATCAGCCTCTTCAACTTGAGCAGGCCTGGCAGATAGAGCTTGTCGTGCACAACACCGTTGGTGACTCCCGCTTCACGCGCGGCTGTGGCCAGCTCGACACCTTCTTCGACCGACTCAGCGATAGGTTTCTCGGTGTAGATGTGCTTGCCGGCGCCGAGCGCCTTCAGAATGGCTTTCTTTCGCTCCGACGTGACCTGAGCATCGAAGTAGATGGGTGCCGAGTCATCGCTCAGGGCCTCGTCCAGGTTGGTGGTGTAATCTGCCACCTCGTGCTCGGCTGCAAGCCCGGCAAGCTTCTCGGCATTTCGGCCCACCAGAATGGGCTCGACAGTGATCTTGTCGCCGTCGGGAAGTGTCACGCCACCGTCGGCTCGAATGGCAAGGATGGATCGGACCAGGTGCTGGCGATAGCCCATCCGGCCGGTCACTCCATTCATGATCACTCGAACCGTGCGCTGGGCCATGCTTGCCTCCATCGGGTCGGGGCCGCCGCGGCGTCAGAAAACGCTTTCGCAGTCGATTCCGCGAATATAGCGTCGCCAGCTTGGCCAGCGCAATCAGTACATCGGTCAATGACCCGGAATCGCGGGCGCACGTTCGTGGCTTATGCCTTCACAAGCGCCAAAGCAGGACCCCAGATCGGCACATTTGCAGCATTTGCGCGGAAAGACGTATGGCCGAGAGCCCAGCCAAGCTGCTAGCGTCAAAAAATCTTTCAGTTTGGTTTCGGCTTACGGCGCTGCGTTGACACTGTGACGCAGTTCACCATAGTCTTCGGAAAACGCTTTCACATTTGCGGCGAAGGGTGACGAAAAATGGCTATGAACCGGAGGCAGTTTCTGATCGGAGCCGGTGGGCTGGCGGCTGCAGCTACCACCGTGGGGCTGGCGGGCTGCGCCCCTGGTTCCGGGGGTGGTAGTTCTGAGGGCGGCCAAGGCGGCGGTGAGGGCGGTACGAACAACGTTTCTTTGGCCTTCTGGGGCAACCCGACCCGCAACAAGAACACCGATGCCGAGATTGCCGCGTTCATGAAGGCCAACCCCAATATCAAGATTTCGGGTCAACCGGGTGAGTTCAACAGCTACTGGGACAAGCTCGCAACCCAGACCGCCGGCGGCACGGCTCCCGACATCATTCAGATGGACATGGCCTACATCGCCGAGTACGGCAATCGGGGCGCACTGTTGGATTTGAAGGACGTCGACGTCTCCAAGTTCGTGGAGGGCACCGTCGATTCAGGCAAGATCAACGGCCAGCTGGTCGGGGTCAATGCCGGCATCAACAGCGCGCTGATCTTTGCCAACCCCAAGGCCTTCGAGAAGGCCAAGATGGAGTTTCCCAAGGACAAGACTTGGACCTATGACGAGCTGAGCCAGGTGGCAGCGGAGGTCGCCTCCAAGGCGGGAATGCCGATGGGCATAGCGCAGTACTTCAACTCGGACGCGATGTTCGGCGCGTTTGTGCGCCAGAACGGCAAGGAGTTGTTCACTCCAGATGGGCTCGGATTTGACGCCGCTGTTGCGCAGGCTTGGTTCGACCTCATGGTTAAGTTCCAAAAAGCTAAGGCAATTGGCACGCCCCAGCAAATCAGCGAGGAGGCCGCCAAGTCTGCGAGCCCGGAACAGGGTGCGCTCGTGAACGAGAGGGCCGCCATGCAGTACTACAACTCCAATCAGCTGGAAGCGGTCAGCGCCGCGGCCGGGGGTGAGCTGATGAAGATGCTGCGGGGGCCGAGCCTGGCCGGCAAGGCAACCGAGCGGAAAACCTGGTACAAGGCGAGCATGCTGTGGTCCGCGTCGGCCAAGACCAAGAACCCAGAGGCCGCAGTTGCCTGGATCAACTGGTTTGTGAACTCGACCGAGGCCGCCAACATCGATCTGGCCGAGCGGGGCATCCCGCCGAACTCCGAGATACTGGCCGAGGTCACGCCCAAGCTGTCCGAAGCGCAAAAAGTGGTCGCGAAGTACATCACTGATATCAAGCCGGAGGTGGGCGCTACCCCCATCGCCCCACCGCCTGGCGGTGGCACCTTGGGCGCCGTCATGACCCGCTACGAAACGGATGTCCTCTTCGGAAAGACGAGCACTGCTGACGCCGCCCAGAAGTTCGTGGACGAGGTCAAGTCAAACCTGAAGGTGTGAACCATGAGCGCTATCTCCGAGCTCTCCACCATCCACCGCACCAAGGCGAAGACGGCTGAGGAGAAGCGGCTCCGGGCCAAGGAAGCCGGACGCGACAACAAGGCCGGTTACCTGTTTCTGCTGCCGTGGTTGATCGGGCTTGTCGTGATCACGATCGGGCCGATGATCGCCTCGCTATACCTATCGTTTACCAACTACAGCCTGATCCAGGCGCCGAAGTGGATCGGTCTTCAAAACTACGGCCGGCTGCTGACCGACGATCGTTACCACCATGCCCTCAAGGTGACCTTCACCTACGTCTTTGTGTCCACTCCGCTGCAACTGGCCGTGGCTCTTGCCGTTGCTCTGCTGCTGAACGAGGGGATGAAAGGGCTGCCGTTCTATCGGTCCGTCTTCTACCTGCCGTCGATGCTTGGCAGCTCGGTGGCCATCGCAGTGCTCTGGCGACAGATGTTTGAGAGCGATGGCCTGGTGAACCAAGTCCTAAGACTGTTCGGTCTTCCAGCCACCACTAGCTGGATCGGCGACCCCCAGTGGGCGTTGTGGACCATCATCTTGTTGCACATCTGGACGTTCGGATCCCCGATGGTGATCTTCTTGGCCGGCCTGCGGCAGATCCCTGGAATGTATTACGAGGCGGCGGCGGTCGACGGCGCAAGCCGATGGGCCCAGTTTAGGAAAATCACTCTGCCGCTGCTATCGCCTATCATCTTTTTCAACCTGGTGCTGCAGATCATCAACGCATTCCAGGCGTTCACACAGGCCTTTGTGGTTTCCAACGGCACCGGTGGTCCCGCAGACGCGACGCTGTTCTACACGCTGTACCTGTATCAGCGCGGCTTCGGCCAATTCCAGATGGGCTACGCCGCGGCAATGGCTTGGGTGCTAGTCCTGATCATTGCAGCTTTCACCGCAATCAACTTCTTCTTCTCCAAGTATTGGGTGTTCTACGGTGACTGATCTTCAAACCCCCGTTGCAACCACACAGCCCCTGACCGGGTACGCCCCCCAGGAGGCTGTCCATCACGGCCCCACCGGGGCGGACCGTGCACGATCGGCGCTCAAACATGTGGTACTGATCGCTGCTAGCCTGATCATGATCTATCCACTGCTCTGGTTGCTCGCCAGCTCCTTCCGGCCGACCGACGTCATTTTCCGCAGTCCCGGCCTCTGGGTGAGCGATCTGTACACCGAAAACTACACCCAAGGTTGGTATGCGCTGTCGAATCCGTTCGGCCACTACATCATCAACTCGTTCATCGTGGTGATCGGCGCCATCGCAGGCAACCTGTTTGCTTGCACGCTGGCCGCGTACGCGTTTGCGCGGCTGAGGTTCCGGCTGAAGGGATTGTGGTTCGCCATCATGCTGATGACGATCATGCTGCCCTACCACGTGGTCGTGGTGCCGCAGTACATCATCTTCAACAAGCTGGGCTTCGTGAACACGTTCGTCCCGCTGATCTTGCCTAAGTTCCTGGCGACCGATGCGTTCTTCGTGTTCTTGATGGTCCAGTTCATCCGCGGCATCCCTCGCGAGCTCGACGAGGCTGCTCGGATCGACGGTTGCGGCCATTGGAAGATCTTCAGCAGGGTGATGGTGCCGCTGATGGGCCCGGCCATTGCCACGACGGCGATCTTCACCTTCATCTGGACCTGGAGCGATTTCTTCACTCCGTTGATCTACCTGACCGAACCGATCGCGTACACGGTTCCCGTCGCGCTGCGCTCGTTCCTGTCCGCAACGGAGGGGAGCAATTGGGGCGCGATGTTCGCCATGTCGATCGTGACCTTGATCCCGCTCTTCCTGGTGTTCTTGTTCGGCCAGCGGTTCTTGGTCAAGGGCATCGCCACCACTGGTGGAAAGTGACCTGCCAGCTCTCCATTGCTCAGCCTGATCCGTAGCGCTCCTTAACAAGCGAAAGGCATCAGACCTGTGTCCAACAAGCAACGCTACGTGGTGCTCGGAACTGGCCACCGAGTCCAGATGTACCTCGACGCCATTTCCGGTGATCACAAGGATGATGCCGAGTTAGTTGGCTTGATCGAGCCCAATCCCGGCCGATTGGCGGTTCATGTCAGTCGCTTGTCCGAAGCCGGTCTCGACGTAACCAATGTGCGTATCGGAAACCCCGACGATCTGGAGCGGGTGCTAAAGGAGACCGAGGCCGACCGGGCAATCATCACCTCGCCCGACTACACCCACGCCGGACTGATCGCTCGCGCGCTGGATGCTGGCGTAGACGTAGTCGTCGAGAAGCCGTTGACGATCAACCCTGAGGGCACTCGACAGATCGCACAGGCGGTTGAACGCTCTGGACGCCAAGTGGTCGTGACGCACAACTATCGCTACTCGCCCAGGAACTCGGGTCTCAAGAAGTTGATCAAGGATGGCTCGATCGGCACGCCGCTCTCGGTCACCTTCGAATGGGTGCTGGACACCGCCCACGGTGCCGATTACTTTCGCCGCTGGCATCGGGACAAGGCCAACTCCGGTGGGCTGCTGATTCACAAGGCGTCACACCACTTCGATCTGGTCAACTGGCTGCTCGCGGATGCCCCCACCGTGGTCTACGCCCGCGGTGGGGTGAAGTTCTATGGGGCGGAGAACGCCGCGGCGCGTGGGATGCCAGCCCGTCCCGAACGAGGGACCCATGACGGGGAACACAGCCCCTGGGAATTGGACCTGCGAACCGACCCCCGGCTGAAGGCGCTCTACCTCGACAACGAGTCGTACGACGGCTATCACCGCGACCAGGACGTCTTCGGACCGGGCGTGACAACAGAGGACAACCTGGCGGTGATCGTCGACTACGCGCGGGGCGCGACACTCAGTTATGCGCTCAATGCGCACTCACCATGGGAGGGCTACCGAATCGGCGTCAACGGCGATGAGGGCCGTGCCGAGCTGGAGGTTGTCGAGCGGGCCGCTGTGCTCGTTGATGCGGACGGCAAGGTGGTGATCGACCCGAGCGCAGTCCCCGAATCCTCATCACGGACCGGCGGCGAGCGGCTGACCCTGCAACGTCACTGGGAGGCCGCGCAGGACGTCAAAATCGAGGAGGGCACGGGTGGCCATGGCGGAGGGGATGCCCTGCTGCTCGCCGACGTCTTTCGGGGACCTGGGGATGACTGGCTGGAGCGGCCGTCGAGCTGGGTGGACGGAGTCCGATCGGTCGCGGTCGGAATGGCCGGTAACGAGTCGTTGCGCACCGGTGAGCCGATCAAGATCGCCGACCTCGGCCTCGGTGTGGACATATCCCGTCCTGCGAGCATCGGGTAGTGAGGGCACCGGTTCTGTCTGGACGATCAAACGAGAACGGCCCCTAGGAATAGCCAACACGATTTGTTCAGCTGGCCGTTCGAGTGGGCCAGAAGACAGAAGCCTTCAGTGCCCGAACGGGTGCGAGCAGGAAGTAGGTGTAAATGAGCTCGTTGAAGCTCGATCCCGACCGGGCTCTCCCGTTTCCCGCGGAGCAGCGGAGTGTCGCGCGGGAGATCTATAACGAGACCAAGAATCTGCCACTCATTTGCATGCATGGGCATGTCGAACCGGAAGCGTTCGCCGACGACCTGCCGTTCGCCGACCCCGCCCAGCTGCTGATAGTGCCCGATCACTATGTGTTCAGAATGCTGGCGTCCCAGGGCATCGAACCTGCTCGCCTCGGGGTGCGGCGGCTGGACGGGGGTTCCGTCGAGACCGACTCCCGAAAGATCTGGCGGACCTTCTGCGAGAACTGGAAGCTGTTCCGTGGCACCCCCTCGCGCTATTGGCTGGAACACGAGCTGGTCGAGGTCTTCGGCGTCGATCAGGTTCCGAGTGCCGAATCCGCCGATGACATCTACGACCAGATCGCCGCTTGCGTGGCCGATCCCGAATTTCGTCCGCGTGCACTGCTCGACCGCTTCAACATCGAGGTCATTTCAACAACGGATCCGGCCACGTCTGACCTGCAACACCACGCCAAAGTCGCAAACGACGGTCTGGGCGAGCGCGTTCTTCCGACCTTCCGGCCCGACGCCGTGGCATACCTGAATCGACCGAACTGGCGGGACGACACCGCGAACCTCGGGAGCGTGTCTGGGATCGACACGACAACCTACGACGGCTTTCTCGAGGCATTACGCTCCCGCCGCGCGGCCTTCGTGGAAGCCGGCGCTCGCGCAACTGACCATGGTCACTTACTGGCCGACACCACACCGCTGGAAGAGGGGGATGCTCGGGAGTTGTACTCGCGCACTCTGGAAGGGGCGGAGCCGAGCGAAGACGAGGTGGCCGCCTTCGCGGCGAACATGCTCTACCAGATGGCCGAGATGTCCTGCGAGGACGGCTTGGTGATGCAAATCCACCCCGGCGTGCTGCGTGATCACAACACCGCGATCTGGCAAACGTACGGGCAGGACAAGGGCTACGACATTCCGGTTCAGACCGAGTTCACCCGCGCCCTGCGACCGATGCTGGACCGGTTCGGGACCGACCCGCGATTTCGGGTCATTCTTTTTACCGTCGACGAGACTGTGTACAGCCGGGAGCTGGCCCCGATCGCCGGCACCTACCCATCCGTGCGGTTGGGTGCGCCCTGGTGGTTCCTCGATTCACCCGAGGGCATGCGCCGATTCCGAGAGTTCGCGGTCGAGACCGCCGGGTTCTACAACACCTCCGGGTTCGTGGACGACACCCGGGCGTTCGCGTCCATTCCCGCTCGGCATGACCTGTTTCGTCGCGTCGACGCCGGATTTCTTGCCCGATTGGTTTTGGAGCATCGGCTCAGCCAGGAGGAGGCCATCGAGACGGCCGTCGATCTGACCTACAACCTTCCCAAGGAGTCATACCGGCGTCCCTAACACGCGTACGGAGCGAACGGGGCCAGATGCTTGACGAAGTGATCGGCAATGATCTCGTAGTGCTCGGTCTCGTGGTCGTTCCATACCTGGTACATGCGCGGCCCGAATTCCTCCAGGATCGCCCCATAACCAACATGCAAGACCTGCCGTGAGTCGATGACGTCCATCAGGTGGGCGACCTCGTCATCGGTGGGATCGGGAGGAATCTTCGTGGGGTCACAGGAGAGGTGGTAGCTCTTGCGGTTGGCTTCGAAGCTATTGAGGGCAAGCGCAAGAACCTCTCGCATCAGATCGGGATCGTTGTTGGCGATCACCCGGAGCGCTTCGGCCCAGCTGGTGCCGGCCGTCTTGAGGTGAACCAGGCCCTGGGTCGCTTCGGCAATCAGCGGGTAGGTCGAGTATTTATCAGAGCCGGAGTGCAGGGACAGCTTGTACGGGCCGAGCGCCCGGGCCAGCTGCGCGTGAATCTCAAAATCACGTTGCAGCTCGTTGATGTCGCCGATGTATTCGACGCCCTTCTCGAAGCGGCCGACGAAGCGCGGCGCGAACGAGACGAAGTCCATCCCGAGTCGCTTCAACTCACTGACCACGACGACGTGCTCGGCCGGCTTGGTCGGATAGTCGGTCTCGTCGACAGCGAACTCCACCTCGCAGTCGATGCCCTTCTCCTTCAGACGCCGGTACATGGCCATGGCGTGTGCCATGGAAGGGCCGTACTTCGCCATGGCACGAAGTACCGATTCCTGGTCCAGCTCGAACGCCTCGTGCTCCAGGTCGATGCGTTGCCCGACGTATTTGTTCTTGAATGTCGCCAGATCGGACTCCAGACCCTCCCAGTGGAGCGCCTCCACCTTTTGCTGGATCGCGGCAGGATCGGCGTGCTCCGCCTCGGCGTCGACTTCCGCCTTGGGATCAAGGGTGTAGAACACGAAGCCGGCGTCGGCAGTGTCGTCGATGTCCTCGAGGGCCTCCAGATGATCCGCATCACCCCCAACGGGATTCGTCCAGCCGGCCTGAAAGGCACCCCACGTCGCGTCATCGAGTACGTTCCGTGGCGTCCGCCGACAGCGGCCCATCTCCCGGATGGATTGCTGAGCAAAGACCGGGTTGATAGCCGCTCCAACCGCCTTCAGGGCGCGCACATGGCCCGGTGTCGCGAGCCCAAGCCGGTCGCCAAACCCTGCCGAGGTATGCAATCCGAAACGCGACGGCGTCAGCCAGGGCAGCGCAGACCGCAACGCCAGAGCATTGTCCGCGGTGGTTTCTGCGGTAAAACGAACCTGACCATCGATCCTCTCGGAGTTTCCGGTGAAGCGGCGGAATGTCGACTCGTCATCGGCAACAGCCACTAGCCGCTTGGAGCCATCCGCTGACCGTTCTAGCCAGTAGGTAGCGCCCCCGTACGAAACCTGTGACTCTGGATAAGCCTGATCACTGAGTAGGGCAGCTGCGGAGGGGGCTAGCTCGTCGGGTCGTGTACTCATAGCAGTAAGTTAGCAGAAAACGCTTTCTGGACCGCGGCTGGATGTGGGGGTTTCAGACATAGCTATCGATGATCTGCGTTCGGGATTTGCCGACCCGCCATCGAGCGCGGCGCCAATGATGCGGTGGTGGTGGTTCGGCCCTGCGGTGAGCCGCCCCGAGCTGGAGCGTGAACTCAAGGTGATGGCAGACGCCGGGGTCGGCGGTGTCGAGGTTGCTTACGTCTACCCGTTGGCAACCACGACGAGCGAGTTTGGCTCCGCCGCGTTCCTATCAGCCCTCCGCTTCGCCGCGGAACGCGCACACGAGCTAGGGCTCCGCTTCGATCTCACGCTTGGCAGCGGCTGGTCTTTCGGCGGGCCGCACGTCTCTGGGGAGCTGGCCGCGCGGCAACTGCACTGGGAGAGCCGGGAAATCCGGCCGGGATCGCTGGAGATTCCCGTCGTCTCACCATGGCCGGGCGACGAGCTGGTGGCCGGCTACATCGGTGCCGGATCACTGCAGGAGCAGCCAAGTTCGTACGAGCGGTTGCCGGTCGTGGAGGGTCGCTTGGTGATCGAAGCGGGCAGTGGTCCGCGGGTGGTGCTGCTTGCATTTGCTCGGCTGACGGGGCAGAACGTCAAGCGCGCGGCGGTCGGAGCGGAGGGTCCGGTCCTCGACCATTACTCTGCCGCCGCCACAAATGCCCACCTTGAGAGGGTCGGCGGGCCGATGCTGGACGCGATCCCGGTCGACCTGATCGGCTCCGTCTTCTGCGACAGCCTGGAGGTGTACGGCGCGGACTGGACTCCCACGCTTGCGGCCGAGTTTGCTAAGCGGCGAGGCTACGACGTACTTCCGCTGTTGTACCAGCTGACGGTCGATGCGCCTGACGCAGCGCGGGTCCGCGCCGACTATCACCGCACCCTGGCGGAGCTCTATGAGGAAAACTTCGTCGGAGTGTGCAGACGATGGGCGACCGAGCGCGGCGTACGGTTCCGGATCCAGAGTTACGGCACGCCCCCCGCCACGGTCAGCAGTTACCGGTTCGCGGACCTTGTTGAAGGGGAGGGCTGGGGTTGGCGGGATATCACCCAGACCCGGTGGGCATCGTCGGCTGCGCACCTTTACGGGCGCACAGTGGTCTCCGCCGAAGCCTGGACATGGATCCACTCGCCATCGTTCCGCGCAACGCCGCTGGATTTGAAAGGCGAGGCACACGAGCACTTCCTCAATGGCATCAACCAGTTATTCGGCCACGGCTGGCCTTACTCGCCTGCGGATGCGCCCGGGCTGGGCTGGTTCTTTTACGCCGCTGGCGCACTCGATGACCGCAACCCATGGTGGCCAGCCATGCCCGAACTGACCAAGTATCTGGGCAGACTGTGCTGGCTGCTGCAGCAAGGCGAGGCGGTGGCCGACGTCGCCCTGTATGTGCCCAACGACGACCTGTTCGCGACCATGGGCCGGGCGCAGGGCGGGTCGCTTGACACGTGGCGGGAGGCGCATCGGCGGATTCCCAGCGAAATCCCGGCAGCGATCCGGAAGGCGGGCCTGGACTACGACCTGATCGACGACGACGCGCTCGAGATCACGGCGCCGGACCGGTATCGGGCGGTGGTTGTCCCGGTGACGACCACAGTCCCGAAGTCGACCGCGCTCTGGCTCGATCGGGTACACGGGTCCGGTGGCGCGCTCATAACGGTTGGTTCGACGGTCGATCTACCGGGTGCTCTCGAGGTGACGACCGAGGGGCTGGAGGATGGGCTGGTTGCGGCTGTAGCGCCCGATCTGCGCATCACGCCACCGACGCCGGACATCGGGTTCGTGCATCGTCGAGGCGTGAACACCGACATCTATTTCGTAGCCAACACCGGGCCGACGACCTGCGCCTTCGGAATCGTTGCCCGGGCGGGCGCGGAGAGCTATGAGCAGTGGGATGCGATGTCCGGCCGGGTGGTGCGTGGTGGCGCTACGGGTGAGGGGATCGAACTGAGGCTGCAACCGTACGAGGCCATTGTTGTTGTCTTGACCGAAGAGCCAGTCAAGCAGCTTGACCTCGACGCACGCAATGAGCGCCGAGTGCCGTTGAGCGGTCCCTGGCAGGTGGCGTACGGGGAGCAACCCGCACAGCCGGTCGAACTGCCGCACGTCTGGGAGAACGAGCCGGGCCGGCGGCACTACTCCGGAGCCGCGACTTATCTGACCAGCATTGATCTCGCTGCAGTGGATGGCGAGGCATTGATCGACTTCGGCGACTGCGAGGTGCGCGACGGCGACGTCGCCGAGCACGGCCTCGTCGGCCGTTCGTATCGGGCGGCGGTGCGTGGTCCGGTAGGCGAAATCGCGCAGGTCACGGTGAACGGCATCGAATGCGGCGTGGTCTGGGCTCCGCCGTACCGGGTGGAGATCACCGGCGGGCTGCGCCGCGGGGTGAACGAGATCGAGATCACCGTGTACAACACCGCGGCGAACGCCCTCGCTGCCGATGAGCACATCATGCGGCTCACTGCGGAGAGCGAGGCCCGTTATGGACGGCGGTTTCGAATGCAGGACCTGGACCAGGCCATGGCGACAGTGCGATCCGGCCTGCTGCAGGTGCCGACGCTTGTTCTAAGGCTCTAGCGGCTTCCCAAGCCGTAAGCCTGCTCGATGATGCGCTGGGACTTGGCTGCTTCACGGGGGCCGAGCCAGAACGGCTGCCGGTCCTGCAACGTGTCGTAGAAGTCCGCGATGAGCAGTCGATGGCTCACTCCCCAGTAGCCGCGGCCGCCCGACGCGGCCCGGCGTTCGGTGACCGTCTCCACCCGGCCGTCGGCATGCCTCACGGTTAAGTCATTGCGAACGGACAGCGTCGCGTGCTCGGTGTCGACTTCCAAGGTGACTGGTGAGTCGACGACGTTGGCGTTGCTGGCGGCCACGAGGCTGCGCGCTCCGGTTATGTGATCGAGCACCAGGAGGGCCATATCCTCTACGTCCACACCTGGTGCCCTGCGGGATCGGCCGACGTACCCGTCCACGGCGGTAACGGCGCCAAGCAGCCACTGCAGCAGGTCGAGGGTGTGGATCGCCTGGTTGATCAACACTCCGCCGCCGCTATTGATCATCCGCCCGCGCCAAGGACGGGATGCATAGTAGGCAGGCCCGCGGTGCCACATCACCGTGCCGTGTCCACCGAGGACTCTCCCGAGCTCGCCGGTGTCGAGTCGAGCACGTATCGCTTGAATGGTGGCGTTGTAGCGATTCTGGAAGCAGACTCCGATCTTGACCTCGGGATGTCGATCGGCCGCGGCGATGATCCGCTCCGCCTCCGACATGGTGGCCGCCAACGGCTTCTCGACGATCACGGCGACACCTGCGTCCAAGCAGTCGATCACGACGGGCGCATGTTGATCATGTGGGGTGCAGACGTGGGCAACGTCGGGTTGGATTGCGCCAAGCAGCGCCTGATGATCATTGAATCCCGGCACACCCCACCTGTCAGAGGCCTTCGCAGTTGCGGTCGGGTCCACGTCGCACACACCCACGAGTTCGGCGCCAGCGAGCTTGTCGATCGCCTCGAAGTGGACGATGGAGACATCACCGCAGCCGATCACCGCTGCACCAGGCATGCGATGATCGTTGCAGTATGACCTCGCTTGCCGGGCGTCGCCTCGCCGTCAATCCGATCCCTTACTGGAGTCGAGGTGGTCGGATCGACAAATCGCGGGCCGTGTTCGAGGAGGCGTTCGCCGACTTCGCTGAGATCGGCTTCGCCGCCGTCAAGGCGGACGTACCCGACGGCATGGATGCACCCGAATACCTCGACTGGATCGGCAGCTACGGCCTAGCGCCCGCACTCAGTCTGTTCAGCTCCCCCTTCGACGAGACGGTCGACGTCACCGAGGAGATCGAGCGAGCCAAGAAGTTCGCTGCTACTCAGACTGCGCTCGGCCTGGACCGGACCATGATCTCCTCGATGGCAATACCGGCCAGGCTCGCCAGTCCAGCTGTCGGTGCGGATTTCAGTCGTGATCGCCTGACTCTGGCCATCGAGAACTGCGGCATCGTCTGCCAGGTGTTGCAGTCCGAGGGACTCCGCCCACTGCACCATTCCCATGTCGGCGGAGTGTTCGAGACCGAGAAGGACATCGTCACCCTGCTCGACGAACTCGGTCCGGACGTGATCGGCTTCGGGCCCGACACAGGTCATCTCCGCTGGGCCGGCATTGACCCGGCAGCGTTCATCAGGCGTTACGCCGACCGGCTGGGCGGCATCCATATCAAGGACGTCTTCCCTGACCATCTGGACGCTGATCAGAAAGAACCCAGGTCGTACCACGAGCTGTCGGTGACCAAGCGGCTATGGTGCGAACCGGGTCTCGGAGTGATCGACTTCGAGGCCGTTGTGGCAGCGTTGCCCGACGAGTACGAGGGCGACTTCATGATCGAGATCGACGAGCCGAGTGTGGAGTCCCGGTCGGAGTCCCACCGGATGGCCTACGAATGGGCACGCCGGTATCTCCCGATCAGTTCTTGATCAAGAGGGAGGGAACAGTGTCGTACCTAATGTCTAATGAGGCGAGTATGAGCGAGCATGGCTGGCGGGAGTTCCTCGTTGCGGAGGGCGTTGACGACTGGGTGGTTTTGCATGGCGGAGCGACTGCTGTGTTCCGCGTCCCGTCGCTCGGCGAAGCGGCGCAGCTTGCGGTTGAGCGTCCGCTCATGCCGCGAGCCGCCCGCCCAGCGACGTTTTGACAGAAAGGTCGCAAAGGCTATTCAGGATTCAGGTACGGCCTTGGACGCGGACACCAGCTGTTCCGCTCGGGTCTTCATCTCAGCCATGCCGCCCGTCAGCAGCGCATCGCCGAATAGGAACCCGCTGACTCCCACGGCCACAGCTCCGAGGTTCAGGTAGTCAGCGGCGGCTTGCAGCGTGACACCGCCGGTCGGCATCAGCGCAACGTCGGGCATGGGGAGGAACACCTCTCTGAAATAATCGGGCCCACCTAGCGGACCGATCGGTGACACCTTGACCGCCGGCACGCCGCGGTTCCAGGCCCAGACGATCTCGGTAGGGGTCAGCGCTCCCGGTATGTAGCAGAGTCCCAGCTCGGAGGAGGCTTCCACCAGCTCAGGAAGGAAGACCTGGCTTACCGCGAAGTCCGCGCCAACGTCGGCGGCCGCTTGCAGATGTTCAACTGTGCGCACCGAGCCGACGCCCAGTACGACGTCCCCCAAGCTGCGGCGCGCCCTCACAAGCGCCTTGAGTGCGCCCTCGGTCGTAAGGGTGTACTCGTGGCAGGTGACTCCGGTTTCCGCCAGGACGTCCGATGCCCGCTCGAAGTGCTGGGCGTTGGGCGCCCGAAGAACAGCCACGATGGCGCGCGGAGGCAGAACACTACGACGGCGCGGTGTGGGGTCCAGGCCAGCTGAAGACTGAGCTGCGTTGTGAGCGGTCGACAAGGTGGCTCCTTCCGGTCGGCCAGGCCTTCTGACCGAAAGAATTCGAGAAAACGTTTACTCACCGTATAAGCGGTCTTTCGGCCTGTCAAAGCAGTTGGTTGGAGCCAGCGTGCTGGCTACCTAGAGGGCTTCTGCCAAGTGGGCCCAGGCTTCATCCTGCATGGCGGCGTCAAAGGCATGCCCGCCCGTGGTGAAGGAGCCGCGGTAACGGCTAGTGCCTGCATGCAGGCCGAGCAGGTGATCATGAGCCGCCTCCATCCCCGAGCGCGGAAAGAGCTCGTCGTCAGTCCGGTATTGGACCAGAAATCGGGCCCGACCCATCGTGGTCAGATCGGGCCAGTTCGTTAGCGACCAGAGGCCCGGTACGTGTAACAACCATGAGTGCGTGTCCAGCTCGTACGGCACCAGTGAACCGAAGGTGGCCATCATGCAGGTCACAACAGACGCCGCGACCCGATGATCCAACGCCGCAAGCAGCAGA